>JALYUH010000317.1 GCA_030853985.1 Bacteroidota bacterium
TCCCTGGACCAACCTGATGAATGCCTACTCCTGCACCGAGTGCGGCCGTTGCACCTCGGTGTGCCCAGCCAACCTCACGGGGAAGCTGCTCTCGCCGCGCAAAATCATCATGGACACGCGCGACCGGATGGAGGAAAAATATAACTCGCCGCTCATCTTCCACCCCAACGTGTACGGCGAAGAAGCTAAGCACGAGCCCATTACGGACCTGGCCAACGCCACGCTGCTGCGCGGCAAAGTAACGCCCGAGGAGCTTTGGGCCTGCACCACCTGCAACGCCTGCGTCGAGAGCTGCCCCGTGAACATCAACCCGCTGGAAAGCATTATTGAGATGCGCCGCTTCCTGGTGCTGGAAGAGTCGGCCGCGCCCAACTCGCTGAACGTGATGTTCTCCAACATCGAAAACAACGGCGCGCCGTGGGCCTTCTCGCCTTCCGACCGCTTCAACTGGGCCGATGAGTTGTTTGCGGCGGAGAAGCCGAGCCAGCCAGCGATAGCCTAAATCAGAAGCCAAAAACGAACGGTTATGCTTCATCTGGCGTCCGCTTGCCGAAGCATCTTCACCGCAATACTAATTAATTACTTACGCGGTAGAGATGCTTCGGCAAGCTCAGCATGACCGTTCCAGATAAACCAGCCGATATGACTCCCGAAGCTCCCGTTAAAAAGCAAATCAACGTTCCCGTCATGGCCGATTTGGCGGCCCGCAACGAGTCGCCCGAAATCCTGTTTTGGGTGGGCTGCGCCGGCGCATTCGATGACCGGTACAAGCGCGTGACCCGCGCCTTTGTGCGCATTCTGGAGCACGTGGGCACCAACTATGCCGTGCTGGGCCTGGAAGAAAGCTGCACCGGCGACCCCGCCAAGCGCGCCGGCAACGAGTTCCTGTTTCAGATGCAGGCCATGCAAAACATCACAACGATGAACGGCTACGGCATCAAGAAAATCGTGACGGCCTGCCCGCACTGCTTCAACACCATCAAGAACGAATACCCGGCGCTGGGCGGTGATTATGAGGTGATTCACCACAGCACGTACTTGCAGCAGCTCATCAACGAAGGCAAGGTGGGCGTGACCGGGGGCGAAAGCTTCAAGGGCCGCCGCATCACCTTCCACGACTCGTGCTACCTGGGCCGGGCCAATAACATCTACGAAGCTCCGCGCGATGTGCTGGCCGCTCTCGACGCCGACCTGGTGGAGATGAAGCGCAGCCGCGCCAACGGCCTGTGCTGCGGCGCGGGCGGGGCCCAGATGTGGAAGGAAGCCGAGCCGGGCAAAAAGGAAATCAACATCGAGCGCACCGAAGAGGCCCTGGCCACGCTGGCCGGCAAGGCCGAGGCGCTGGCCAACCTGGGCGGCGTGGAAACCGAAACGTCTGCGCCCGGCGCGCACGACTTGCAGGGCAGCATCATCGCCGTGTCGTGCCCCTTCTGCATGACGATGATGAGCGACGGCGTGAAAAACAAGGAGCAGGAAAGCAAGGTGCAGGTGTTCGACCTGGCCGAGTTGGTGGCCAGCGCCGAAGGCATCAACGCCTAAATCACGGATTAGTCGGATTATTCGCGGATTGGTCGGATTTTGTGGACGACTTTTGTGTTCCCCACCGTGTTAGCGGTGGGGAACATTTTGTTTACCGGTAGCTCGTTGGCTTACCGGTGAAACGGAAACGGCAGGGTCGATAAAAGTCGACTACAAAATCCGGCCAATCCGCGAATAATCCGACTAATCCGTGATTTATGTACGTTGCTTTTGACCAACTGCCAGCCACCGCGCGGGTATGGATTTACCAAGCCAGCCGCCCGCTTACGAGCGAAGAAACGGTGCACCTGCTGCCCACGCTGGCGCGCTTTGCCGAGGACTGGACCAGCCACGGCCGCAACCTGCTGGCTTCGGCCGAAGTGCTGCACCAGTACTTTCTGGTGCTGGGCCTCGATGAAGCCGTGGCCGGGGCCAGCGGCTGCTCCATTGATGCATCGGTGCGGTTTGTGGCGCAGCTGGAGCAGCAGCTGGGCCTGGAGCTACTGGAGAAATCGCGGCTGGCATTTATGCAGCACGGCGAGGTCCGGCTCGTGGACCGGCGCGAGCTGCAGGCCGCCACGGCAAGCGCAAGCGTAACGCCCGACACTTTATATTTCGACAATACTTTAGCCACTAAGGGCGAGCTGGATACCATTTGGCCCCGGCCGGCGAGCGAAACGTGGTTGGTGCGCTACTTCAAAACGACGGAAAAAAACCCGGGGCTTGCTTGAATCCTACGCAAACGTAGTATTATTGCTAACGGAAAGTTCCTGAGCCGCAAACTCTCTTTCCGGCCACCCCTCGCCACCACCCCTCCCCGACCACCTATGAGTAAACTATTATTTACCTGCGTCGCGGCCGGCTCGGTCGCGCTACTGAGCGGCTGCGCGACTTCGGGCGGCATCAAGGGCGACAAGCCGTTTGCCCGGGGCCAATACGATTTGGCCATTCCGCTCTACAAGGCCGAAGCGGGCAAAGGCCAGAATGCGGCCATTGCCAACTACCGCATCGGCGAGTCGTACCGGCTCTCGAACCGGATTGAGCTGGCCGAGCCTTTCTACAAAGAGGCACTCGACGGCAAAGTAAAAAACGCCGACGCGGGCTTCCACTACGCCGAAGCCTTGCGCGCCAACGGTAAATACGACGAGGCCGCGGCGCAGTTTGCCACCTACGCTACCAGCGGCGGCAACCGCAACCTGGCGGCCCGCGCCGAGAGCGCCGGCAAAGATGCCTTGGCCAGCAAGGACGTAGCGGCCATTAAGAATGCCTACGAGGTGATGCCGGTGGACGCGCTCAACTCGCCGAGCTCCGACTTTGGCGGCACCCTGATGGCCAGCACCGGCGAGTTGGTGTTTGCCTCGGGCCGCGACAACCAGCAGAAATTTCTGGGCAACGGCGAAAGCTACCTCGACCTCTACGCCATCAAGTTCGACAACGCGGCTACTATGACCGGTGGCACCGCCCGCAAGCTCGAAGGCCCGTTCAACTCCGAAAACCGGCTCGAAGCCAGCGCCACTTACACGCCCGACGGGCACACGCTGGTGTTTGCCCGCTCCAACACGGGCAAGAAAAACGACTACCGCGGCCCCGACGGCACCAAAACTACCCTGCAAAGCGTCGACCTGTGGATTTCGTACTACAAGGCCGGGGCCTGGAGCGAGCCGGTGCTGGCCAACATCAACGACCGCTCGGCCGATGACTTTTCGCCGGCCTTTGCCCCCGATGGCACCACGCTCTACTTCGCCTCGGGGCGCAAGGGCGGGCAGGGCGGCAACGACCTGTACCGCGCCACACTGGGGCCGAACGGCCGCTTCTCGCCCGCCGAAAACCTGGGCGAAACCATCAACTCGGCTGGCAACGACAACTTCCCCGGCGTGGCCCCCGATGGCACGCTGTACTTCGCTTCGGACGGGCGGGCCGGCCTGGGCAAGCTCGACATCTTTATGGTGAAAGGCGGCAAGCCCGTGAACCTGGGTTCCGATGTGAACAGCGCCGCCGACGACTTTGCCCCAGTGCCGATGACCAACGAAACCGGCCTGTTCAGCTCGAACCGGGCCGGTGGCAAGGGTTCGGACGACGAGTACATGTACAAGAAGAAGGCCCTGAAAATGGTGACTTTCTACGCTGATGGCACCGTGTTTGAGCGCGACGACAAGGCCAAAACCACCCTGCCCGTGGCCGGTGCCAACGTAACGGTAACCAGCGCCAATGGCCAGCGCCAGACCGCCACCAGTGGCCCCGACGGCAAGTTCAGCGTGAAGCTGGACTCGGCAACGAACTACTCGTTTATTGCGGACCGGCCCGGCGACTTTGCCGCCCGCACCAGCCTGAACACCAGCGGCCGCAAGCCCGGCCAGGCCCAGCTGGCCGAGCCGATGAACGACGTGAAGCTGCCCGTGATGCTCACGCTCAACAAAATCATCCTGGCCAAAGCCATTGAGGTGAAGGACATTCTCTACGATTACAACAAATTCGACATCCGGTCCGATGCCGCCATTCGCCTCGACACGCTGGTGCAGACGCTGGTCGACAACCCCAAAATCAGCATCGAGCTGAGCTCGCACACCGATATGCGCGGTAAGGATGCCTACAACCTCAAGCTCTCGCAGCAGCGCGCCCAGGCCGCCGTCGATTATATCGTGAGCAAGGGCATCGATAAGGCCCGCATCACGGCCAAAGGCTACGGCGAAACCCGCCCCCTGGTGCTGAATGCCACCACCGAAGAGGAGTACCAGCGCAACCGCCGCACCGAGTTCAAGGTAACACGGGTAGCGAATTAAGCTAAGCTGAATTAATTCCCGGAAACGCCCCCGCAGCCTTGGTTGCGGGGGCGTTTTGCGTGGTGAGGCGGCCGGCCGCGAACGTGGCACAGGTTTTGAAATTAGCATTCTCAACCGGGGTTTCCGGCCGGAAATTTTCGTTGCACGTCATGAAAAAGGCACTACTTCTGAGTTTGATGGGCTGGCTGCTAGCTGCGGTTCCCGCGCTGGCTTATCCGCCGGTGGGGGCCACTGTTAACTTCGCGTCGGAGCGCGGCGTGCCGTTTGGGGTGGTGCTCGATGGGCAGCCGCTCACGCGGGGGCTGGCGCGGCAGGTGCACGCCGGCCCGTTGCAGCCCGGCCAGCACTGGGCCGATTTCACGGTGCCCACGGCGTATGGCGGCGCGGTGCGCTTTCGCAGCCGCGTGTGGCTGCAGCCCGGCCTCGAAACCACGTTTGTGCTGCTGATGCGGCCCGGCCGGCCGCTGGCCTTGCAGCAGGTGCAGGCCGTGGCGCTGTACGCGGCCGGCTACGGCGGCAACGGCTACCCCAACGGCGGCGGACGCTACAACGGCCCTGCCGGGTACGACCCCGCGCCCTACGGCCAGGGCGGCAGCTACGACCCGTATGGCAGTGGCGACGACGGCGATGATGACGGCTACAACAATTCCCCAGCCCCCAACACCGGCCCCGGCTATGGCAACAATCCTAATTCTCCAAACGGCGCCTACCCGACCAACCCCAACGGCGCCTACCCGACCAATCCCAACGGCAGCTACCCGAACAATCCCAACGGTAGTTACCCGACCAACCCCAACGGCGGCTACCCGACCAACCCCAACGGCGGCTACCCCAATAACGCGAACAATTCCGGTGGCAGTTATAATAACAGCCCGGCTTCGGCCCCGGCGGCCAGCCAATTCCGCAGCCTAAGCGCACCGGACGTGGATGCGCTGGTGCGTACCGTGCAGGCCCGCATTGCCGAAGCCAGCAAGCTGAGCGCGGCCAAAGCCGGCCTGGCCCAGCGCAGCCTGCGCGCCGATGAGCTGACCCGCCTGTTGCGCACCATCAGCTCCGAATCGTGCCAGGTTGAATTGGCCACGTTCGCCTACGCCCACGTTAGCGACCCGCAGAATTTTAACCGCGTGTACGCCGCCTTTGCCACGGAAAGCGGGCCCCGGGCGGTCGAAGCCGCCCTTAATAGTGCCGCGCAGCACTGAAGCGGCCGGTCATAACGAAACGCCAAAAGGGCCGCTGTCAGCACGACAGCGGCCCTTTTGGCGTTTGGCGCAAGCCCTAGCGCAGGCGGTCGGCGCTGCGCACCAGCTGCTCGTCGCGGCGGATGAAGCGGTTGGCCAGCAGGTTGAGCACCAGCGCCAGGGTGGGCAGGTAGAAGGCAATCATTATCTGGCCTTCGAGCTTAATATTGAGCAGCTGCTCGCCTTTGCTATAAAACAGGTACTCGGCCCCGAGCGTGGCCGTGATGAGCAGCAGATTGACGGTGCCGAGCAGCAGCTGGCGCAGGCGGTGGCGGAACTGGAAAATCTCGAAGATGGCCAGCCCGGCCGAGGCGGCGGCCAACACCCCAATCAGCCACACGGGGCCGGGGTTGGCGGGCAGGTTCACGCCTTTGCTCACGTAGCCGAAGGCGGTGAGGGTTAATTCCTGGCCGGTGAGGCCGTCGGTTTTGTGCCACAGGGGCAGCGCCAGCAGGCTCAGCATGGCCAGGGCCAGCAGCAGTAAAAACACGCTTTGGATTCTTTGTATCATCTTTGTTGTCGTGAAAGAAAAGGCCCGGGCCGGTGCCGGGGCCACAAATTTAGTCTCATCCGGCGCTTGCGCCGCTATCGATACCCTCTAATGTCGAATGCTTATATCGTGGATGCCGTGCGCACCCCGATTGGAAAATTTGGCGGCGCGCTCAGCAGCGTCCGCCCCGACGATTTGGCCGCTCACGTGCTGCGCGAGCTCATGCGCCGCAATCCGTCCGTGGATAAAAACGCCATTGAAGACGTGATTATCGGCGCGGCCAACCAGGCCGGTGAAGACAACCGCAACGTGGCCCGCATGGCCGCCCTGCTGGCCGGCCTGCCCGTGACGGTGCCCGGCAACACGGTGAACCGCCTGTGTGCCTCCGGCCTGCAAAGCATCATGGATGCCGCCCGGGCCATTAAGTGCGGCGAGGGCGACGTGTACCTGGCCGGTGGGGCCGAGAGCATGACTCGCGCGCCGTTTGTGATGGCCAAGTCGGAATCGGCTTTCGGGCGCGAGCTCACGGCCCACGACACCACGCTGGGCTGGCGCTTCATCAACCCCAAATTGAGCAAGCTGCACTACCCCTTCGCCATGGGCCAAACGGCCGAGAACGTGGCCACGCAGTACGGCATCACCCGCGAGGAGCAGGATTTCTTCGCCTTTGAAAGCCAGCGCAAATATGCCCGTGCCCTCGAAAAAGGCCGTTTCCGCAAGGAAATTGTGCCCGTGTTTATTCCCAGCCCCAAGGGCGACACGGCGCTGTTTGATGCCGACGAGCAGCCTCGCTTTTCGCCCATTGAGAAGCTAGCCACCCTTAGGCCCGCCTTCCAGCCCGAGGGCGGCACGGTGACGGCGGGCAACTCGGCCGGCATCAACGACGGCGCGGCGGCCGTGCTGATGGTGAGCGAGGCGGCGCTGAAGCGGTACGACCTGAAGCCCCTGGCGCGGGTGGTGGCCTCGGCCGTGGCCGGCGTCGACCCGTCGGTGATGGGCCTGGGCCCGATTCCGGCCACGCAAAAGGTGCTGGAGCGCGCCGGCCTCACCATCGCCGACATCGATTTGGTTGAGCTCAATGAAGCCTTTGCGGCCCAGAGCATTGCCTGCGTGCGCGAGCTGGGCCTGGATATGGCCAAGGTGAACGTGAACGGCGGCAGCATTGCCATAGGCCACCCGCTGGGCAGCTCCGGCGCGCGCATCACGGCCACGCTGCTGCACGAGATGCACCGCCGCGGCGAGGGCATGCGCTACGGCCTAGCCGTAATGTGCGTGGGCGTGGGCCAAGGCGCCGCCGTGATTTACGAAAAGCTGTAAGAGTCAATGAACAGTGAGTGATGTACAGCGAGCAATTTCGAACGAACAGGCGCTTAGTTGTTTATCGATAATTGCTCGCTGTTCATCACTCACTGTTCATTGCCAACATGCGCTACTTCCTGCACCTCGCCTACGACGGCACCTCCTACTGCGGCTGGCAGATTCAGCCGGGCATGCCTACCGTGCAGGCCGAACTCGACCGCTGCCTAACCCAGATATTGCGCCGCCCCACTTACTGCCTGGGCAGCGGCCGCACCGATTCGGGCGTGCACGCCAGCCACCAGGTCGCGCATTTCGACGCCGACCTGCCCGATACCCTGCCGCTCGATGTGCTGCTCTACCGCCTGCGTCGCGCCCTGCCGCCCGATATTGGCGCGCTACGCCTACACCCTGTACCCGCCACGGCCCACGCCCGCTTCTCGGCCGAGGAGCGCAACTACGAATACTTCGTGGTGACGCAGCCCAACCCTTTCCGCCGCGACCACGCTCTGTACGTGGACCGCCCCCTGGACCTTGAAGCCATGAACGAGGCCGCCGGCTACCTGGTGGGCCAGTTCGATTTCACGTCCTTCTCGAAGGTGAAGGGCGGTGAAAACCACTACGTGTGCTACTGCACGGCCGCCGGCTGGCATCCGGCGCCGGGCGGCTGGGTATTCCGCATCCGGGCCAACCGCTTCGTGCGGGGCATGGTGCGGCTGGTGGTGGGCACCCTGCTCAATGTGGGCCGGGGCAAGATGACGCCGCGCCAGTTTCAGGAGCTATTATGGGCCCAGCGGCGCGTCGATGCCGGTGGGGCGGCCCCGGCTTGCGGCCTGTTTTTGAGCCGGGTGGAGTACGAGGATGGCATTGTGCCGGCGGAAGGCGTGGCGTAGCAAATTGCTTCACCAGTACAATGCTAGCTCAATCAGACCCGGGGTTACGGCGCTTATCGCGAGGCCTCATAAAGCGCTAGGAAGTGTGCCCGCAACGACGGTCGCAAAAACGGTACTTCCAGAATGGCCTGAACGGTGGGCCGGTCCGGCTCCCGCGCATAGTAGCAGTCGGCTACCTGCTGCACGGTCACCGCATGCTCCGAGCGTTGCAGCAGCTCAATGCTGTCGCCGGCCTGCACCGTGCCGGGCTGCACGATGCTGAAGTAAATCCCGCTGCGGCCCGCGCGCTGGAACCGGCGCACCATTTGGTCGTCATCGAGGCGCACATTAAGCTTGAAGCAGGGCACCCGGGGCTGCATGGCCTTCAATATGGCCGACCCGACCCGAAAGCAGTCGCCCAGCCGCACCTCGCTCTCCAGGAGCCCGGCCGTGGTCAGATTTTCGCCGAAAGCCCCCGGCACGAGCTTTTCGGGGGGTAATTGGGCACTCCAGTACGCCCAATGCTCCGCCGGGTAAGCGTAAACGGCCTTGTCGGCCCCGCCGTGGTGGCGCAGGTCAGCCTGTCCATCGCCGGCCAAGCTGTCGGCCAGTACCTGAATGGGTCCCCCAACCGGCTGTTTGAAAATGCTGGTGCGCACGGTTTTACCCTGCCACTCAACGTCACTGGGCTCGGCAATATTAACGGAGATGAGTTGCACAGGGTAACGATATAGAAAGCGGATGGGCAACCATCCCGGTATGAGACGCTTGAATTATTTGCAATAATCGGTTGCAGCGGCTGCACCGAAGGGGCGGGGCTCACAAGGCTCGTTTCTAACCTACGGGCTACGGGCCGTTGGGCCGCCCAGACTTTTTCGGCCCGGCGCGGTTTACTCCCGACCTTTGCCCCACTTATGGACCCCACTACTTCCGCCACCAAAACCGGCCAGGTCTTCGACTGGGCCGTGCTGCGCCGCCTGCTTGGCTACGTGCGCCCCTACCGGCGCGTTTTCATCGGCCTCATCGTGCTCACCGTGGCCACGGCCATCCTGGGCACGCTGCGGCCGTTCCTCATTCAGCGCATGGTCGATGTCAGCATCGAGCAGGGCGACATGAAGAGCCTGAACACCATGTTTTTGCTGCTTCTGGTGCTGCTGGTGGCCCACGCGGGTGTGAGCTATTTGCAGACGTACTACGGCGGCTGGCTGGGCCAGTACATCGTGCGCGACATCCGCACCGACCTCTACCAGCATTTGCTTAAGCTCAAGCTCAAGTTCTTTGACCAGACGCCCATTGGCGTGCTCGTGACGCGCAACATTTCCGACGTGGAGACGCTGTCCGACGTATTCAGCGAGGGCCTGGCGGCCATGGTGGGCGACATTTTGCAGCTGCTCTTCATCATGGCCTTCATGTTTTACATCGACTGGCGGCTCACGCTCATCAGCCTATCGGTAATTCCGCCGCTGCTCTTCTCCACGTATGTGTTCAAGGAGAAAATCAAGGGCTCGTTTCAGGATGTGCGCACGGCCGTGGCCCAGCTCAACAGCTTCGTGCAGGAGCACCTCACGGGCATGAACGTGGTCCAGATTTTCAACAACGAGGAGCGCGAGTTCCGCAAGTTCGAAGCCATCAACAAGCGCCACACCGACGCCAACATTCGCTCGGTGCTCTACTACAGCATCTACTTTCCGGTGGCCGAGGTGCTGGGCGCCATCGGGGTGGGCCTGCTGGTGTGGTACGCCGCGCAGGGCCAAATTGAGGGCTCCATTTCGAAGGGTGCGCTCATTGCCTTCATCATGTACAACGCGCTGTTCTTCCGACCCATCCGCCAAATTGCCGACCGGTTCAACACCCTGCAACTGGGTTTGGTGAGCACCGAGCGCCTCCTCAAGCTGCTCGACAACCAGGACCTGGTGGCCCCCAGCGGCACCTTTGCCCCAGCCGAGCTAAAAGGGGATGTCGAATTCAAACACGTCAAATTCGCCTACAACGAGCCCGATTGGGTGCTCAAAGACATCAGCTTCCATGTGAAGCCCGGCCAAACCATCGCCTTCGTAGGGGCCACCGGCGCGGGCAAAACCAGCATCATCAACCTGCTGAGCCGCTTCTACGACATTCAGGAAGGCAGCATCTGCATCGATGGCCGCGACCTGCGCGAGTACGACCTTAGCCTGCTGCGCCGCCAAATCGGCATCGTGCTCCAGGATGTGTTCCTGTTTGCCGGCAGCATCCGCGACAACATCACGCTCGGCAACCAAACCATTACCGACGCGCAAATCTGGGAAGCGGCCGACCTCGTGGGGGCCCGCCGCTTCATCGAGCGCCTGCCCGAAGGCCTCGGCTACCCCGTGATGGAGCGCGGCGCCACGCTCTCGGTGGGCCAGCGCCAGCTCATTAGCTTCGTACGGGCCATGGTGTACCAGCCTCACATCATCGTGCTCGACGAAGCCACGTCCTCCGTCGATTCCGAAACCGAAGAGCTCATCCAGCAAGCCATCGAAAAGCTGATGCAGGGCCGTACCTCGCTCGTCATCGCCCACCGCCTGAGCACGATTCAAAAAGCCGATAAAATCATCGTCCTCGACAAAGGCGAAATCAAAGAAACTGGCACCCACGAGGAGCTTTTGCGCCTGGAGGGCGGCTACTACGCCCAGCTCTACCGCATGCAATATGTGGTGGCGGATGCTTCGCTTGATGAGCAATTAACAGTGAAGAATCAGGAATCGCCGTCCTCAATGTAGGGCGGGGCCGAAATGGTAGCTTAGTCCCGCACTAAATGCCCCGAAAAACGGTGATGGGGTGGGGCCGGAGGAGTATTTTGCAAAAACCTGCCCCAAAATAGCAGCCAGCGGCGAAAACGTCAAGCGGGCATCGGCGGTGAGGGTCAGCCGGGGCGCAATGACGTAGCCGCCCCCAAAACCGGCCAGAAAGTGCGCGTCGTTGTAGGAACTACTGCTGCTGCCGCTGGAGTAGGTTTGCCCGGTTTTTATATCCGTAGACGTTATTTCCGAACTGCGGCGGGACGATACGGGCATGATGCCCAGGGCAAAGCTGGCCTGCCACCGGCTAGCCGGCGGCACCGTTAGATGCAGCCGTGTCACGATGGGCAGCATCCAGGTCACGGTGCGCGTTCGGTAGGTATAAGCGCTGAAATTATCGACAGTCGAAACCACGGTGGCCGGCGCGGCCCGCAGCAGCAAACCAATCTCCACACTGGCCTGGTGCCGCACCCGGTAGGCCAGCGTCGGCATCAGGGGCCAGGGGCGCACAGATTGCTCATTGCCTTGTGAATCGGGGTAATCCGCAAAAGCCACGCGGGGGTAGAACGCGGCCTGCACGCCCACCGTCCAGCGGCGCGGGGTCCAGTCGGGGGCGGGCGGGCCGGTTTGGGCGGCCGCGCCGTGGCTAAGCAGCCCCAGCAGCGGTAGCAGCAAGTGGTAGTGCTTCATCAGCTAGCAGGTAAATTTGTGGTTTGGAAGTGGCCCGCCGAAGTCCTTCCAGCCAGCTTGCTGCAATATACTCATTCAACCTGTTACCAATGCGTTACCTCTTCCTCGCCATCATCCTGCTCACGCTGGCCGCCGCCGGCACCTACGCCTACCTGGGCGGCACCCGCGAGCCGAAAGTGACCCTCGAAACCACCGCCGCGCCGCTGTATCTGGCCGGCCAGCCCTTCCACGGCAAGGTCACCGGCGATGGATTCGGCGACCTGTTTCGCCAGGCCAAAGACGCGCAGGCCCGCCTGCACGGTGACCTGGCCAACCTCTACCTCAACGACCCCGAAACGGCCCACGACACCATCCGCGCCTTCATCGGCCTCATCGTGCCCGATACCACGCAGCCGCTGCCTGCCGGCTTCCGCTACCGCGTGGTGCCGGCCGGCCAGCGCGTGCTGGCCGCCCGCCTCACCGGCGTGAGCTACCTGCTGGCCCCCAACAAGCTCTACCCCGCCGCCCTCGAAGCCGTAAAAAAGCAGCAGCTCACGCAGCGCGGCGATTTCTACCTCGAACGCTTCGGCGCAAACGAAGAATCGGAAGTATGGGTGGGCGTGAAATAGCCAGAGTGTTAGCGCTTGCGCTAATGTGTTGGCGGCATGCGCACAACAAGTTTTTATAATCACGCCACCCGAAAATCAAAACGCCCGCTGGCTACTTGGCCAGCGGGCGTTTTGATAAGTAGCAGCCGGTGCTGGCCGGTGCTTAACGACCGAAATAGTAGGTGCCGCCGAACTGCAACTGGTTCAGACCGAAAGTTGCGTTGAAATCGGTCACAACGGGCTCCGTAGCAGTGGGTGTTTCCTTCAGGCGACTGTAGGCCAGGCTACCCACGGTGGCACTAATGCCCAGCTTCGGCACTGGAAAATAGATAATACCAGGTGTCAGAGCAGCGTAATAGCCCTTTTGCTTCGTTTCGACAACACTCGGATTTCCGACCGGACCATAAATGGTATTGATGCGGTTGTATTGGTAGCCCCCTCCGAGGGTACCCACCAGCCCAAACTGGTCCGTCAGCATTTTATAGTACTGCAAGTAGGCCCCAGCCCGAAGAATTGTATTCGGGGCGATGTCCGAGAGCGCACCCGAGAAGGGGCCGGTATACTTGTTTTTGGTGGCGGTATAGCCCAGGCTCAAGCCAATGGCCAGGTTATCGGCCACGAAATAGCCCACAGAAGGCGCAATCTGAAACTGGCTGCTTGTCGCTTCACTGGTTTGGCTGATGCCCGGCAGCTGCGCGGTACTTGTATGCCGGTAATAGCCCACGTTGCCCCCGAGCGAAACGGTGCCGGCCGGAATTGCCGTTTGGGCGTGCGCCACCGTGGCGGTGCCACCAAGCAAGGCGAATAATAAAAGGGGTTTTTTCATGAAAAAAGGAAAGGGGATTGAAGTTGTGGAAAACGCCGAAACGCGGGTAGCCCGCATTTCAGTATGGATGTGCGCAAAAAAAGACCCTCTCCTTGTTAGGAGAAGGCCTTTTCAGTTTTCGAGTCGGGGTGGCAGGATTCGAACCTACGGCCTCGTCGTCCCGAACGACGCGCGCTACCGGGCTGCGCTACACCCCGAAAGCCAGCCGATGGGGCGACTGGTTTTCTGTTTTCCAATAGTAAGCGGCCGAAAAAAGCCTCCGAACCCGAGAGTCCGAAGGCTTTTATAAAGAGCTGCTGCTCTTCCGTCGGAGTGGCAGGATTCGAACCTACGACCTCCAGCACCCCATGCTGGCGCGATACCAGGCTACGCTACACCCCGTTGGTATTGGAGCGACAAAGGTAAGGGGTTATTTGCGTCTGGTGCAAGCCAGAGGCAAATAAAGTTTTAAAAGCGCTTCCTTTTTTTAGCGCCCAGCGGCCCGCAACACGGCAATTCTACCGGAAGCGGCCCCAGAATTGCTTAGCTTTACCCAAGCAATTTTATCGCTTCTCCTTCATATCCAAGTTATGAAAAAGATATTACTACTTATAGTGGCCAGCGCCTTAGCGTCGGCGTCGGCCCATGCCCAAACGCCGGCTCCGGCTGCGGCCGCTGCTCCTGCTGCCCCCGTCAAAGAAGAAGCCATTCTGCCCAACGGAACGGTAGCACCGGCGCCCGTTGCTGCCGCTCCGAGCGTGGCCAGCACCAGCAAAATTGCTCCCGCCCCCGAAACGCCGGCCGCCAACCCCAACGCCATTAAGGTAAAAGCCGAAGCCGTGGGCGGCAAGCTCACCGTGAAAACCGATAACCCCGGCCCTACCCGCGTCGAAGTATCCGACGGCGGCGGCCGCCCGGTTCTCACCTACACCATGATGAACGGCCAGACGCCGGCCGTCCTCAACGTGGGCCAGCTGCCCGCGGGGTCCTATCTCGTGCGCTGCACGGCCTACGAGAAAACCGGCATGCGCCGCGTGATGATTGGGCAGTAATCCATCTCTAATTCAAGCAAGAGGTCCGGTGCGCTAAGCGTACCGGACCTTTTTTTGTTGGTCGACTACTCCCCCAACGGCTCCAGCAGGTCCCACTTGTTACCATACAAGTCTTCGAACACGGCTACGTGGCCGTACACTTCGCTGCGCGGCGTTTCGAGGAAGTGCAGGCCCCGGCTTTGCAGCACCGGGTAGTCGCGCCAGAAGTCGTCGGTGTGCAGAAACAGCCAGACGCGGCCCGCGCCCTGCCGGCCCACGGCTTGTTTTTCTTCGTCGGTTCTGGCTTCGGCCAGCAGCAGGCTGCAGCCGGCCGCGCCGGGTGGCGCTACCATTACCCAGCGCTTGCCATCGCCCATGTCCAAGTCAGAAGCCAGAGCAAAACCCAGCACGCTGGTATAGAAAGCAATGGCTTCGTCGTAGTGGCGGACGAGCAGGGTGACGTGGGCGAGGCGCTGGTTCATGGGCAGTAGCCTGGACTCTGCGAGTCCGGGTCGTGAAGTGGGTTGGTGCTATTCACAGGCTATCAGAACCCACGATATATTAGGCCTCCTCAGTTTGCAACTGCCGGTCGTACAGCGCTTTATAGAGCCCGCCCGCGTCAGCCATCAGGGCGTCGTGGGTGCCGTGCTGCACGATAATGCCGTCGTCGAGCACCAGGATTTCATCGGCCAGCTTCACCGAGCTCACGCGGTGCGAGATGATGAGGCTGGTGCGCGCCGCCATAATTCGCTGGAGACTACCCAAAATGGCATTCTCCGTTTTGGTGTCGACGGCCGAAAGCGAGTCATCCAGAATCAGAATTTTGGGTTCTTTCACCAGCGCGCGGGCCATGCTCACGCGCTGCTTCTGGCCGCCGGAGAGCGTAATGCCGCGCTCGCCTACTTTGGTATCGAAGCCTTCGGGGAAGGCCCGGATATTTTCGTACACGTCGGCATCTTTCGCGGCTTGCAGCATGCGCGCTTCCTCGGGCGCATCGAGGCCAAAGTTGATGTTGTTGCGAATGCTGTCGGAAAACAGGAACACGTCCTGCGGCACGTAGCCAATCTGGCCGCGCAGGGTGCGCAAGGAGTAATCGCGCACGTCGGTGCCATCGATTTTGATGTCGCCGCCGGTTACGTCGTAGAGGCGGCAAAGCAGCGCGGCCACCGTGCTTTTGCCCGAGCCCGTGTTGCCGATAACGGCCAGCGTCTGGCCTGGCTTCACGCGGAAGCTCACGTTTTTCAGCGCCTGAATGCCCGTGTCGGGGTAAGTGAAGGACACATTCTCAAACACGATATCGCCGGCCAGCTCGCGCTCCACGTTCTGGCGCGAAACGATGTCGGTTTTCTGGTCCAGAAATTCGTTGATGCGGGCCTGCGAGGCCTCGGCGCGTTGCACCAGCGAGGAAGTCCAGCCCAGCGCCGTCACCGGCCAGGTGAGCAGGTTCACGTAAATCAGGAACTCGGCAATGGTGCCCGTCGTGATGGTGCCGCGGATGACTTCCTGGCCGCCCACCCACACGGTGATAAGCGTGCTTAGGCCAATGAGGAACAGGATGAGCGGGAAGAACAGGGAGTTAACGAAGTTCAGGCTTAGCGACTTCTCCTTGTACTCGTTGCTGGCCTTGGCAAATTGCTCGTGCGAGTCGCCTTCGCGCACGAAGGATTTCAGCACCCGAATACCCGAAAAAGCCTCCTGCACAAACGTCGTCATGCCCGAGAGGGCTTTTTGAATTTCATCGGACTTCCGTTCAATCAAGTTGTTGACGTAGAAGATACTGACCGACAGCACCGGCAGCGGCAGCAGCGTGTAGAGCGTCAGCTTCACGTTCACCATGAGCATGAGCGGCACGATGAGCAGAAACAGCAGCACGAGCTGCAAAAAGTACATGATGGCCGGCCCGAGGTACATCCGCACCCGGCTCACGTCCTCTGAAATACGCGACATCAAATCGCCGGTGCTGTGGCGGCGGTAGAAGCTGAGCGGCAGCGACTGGTAGTGCTGGTAAATCTGGTTTTTCTGGTCATTTTCAATGTGCCGCGACATCACGATGAGCGTCTGGCGCATGAAGAACAGGAAGATGCCGCGCAGCAGCGCCAGGCCGATGATGAGCATCCCGTAGAACAGCACGTTGCGCCCGAACAGCTGGTATACGCCTTGCTGGGCCTGAGTGCCCGAATAAAGGTGGTAGAGGTCGATGCCCTCATTCACCAAATCGAAGGCATAGCGCACCAGCTGGGCCGGAAAAATGGCCAGTAGCGTGCTCAGCGCTACGAACAGCACCCCGGCGAGGAAATGCCACTTGTAGCGGAAAATGAACGGGTTAACGGCGTTGAGGGCGCGCACGGGCAAGGTTGAGAAGGGGCCGGTTTGGGAAAATAGCGGTACTTTTGCGGCCTGAAAGAGAACGTACCGTACGCTTTAGCTTGCGACGAGCGCTGCGATTATTCGGAATTACGCCGGTCAACGTATAAAC
>JALYUH010000319.1 GCA_030853985.1 Bacteroidota bacterium
GTGCCAGGTCAGGCGCAGCCAGGGTGAGCGGACCGTTTCCTCATTACCATTTTACTTCCTTCCTGTTTCTACCCTTTCCGGTTCTCAATCCTCCCCATGATTTTCACTCAAAAACAGCTTTTTCAGGGTACTACCACCGTGGCTTTGCGGGCCGAAAGCCTGTACGTGTGCAAGCGCAACCCGCAGGGCGTGGCCACGCTCGAAACGGAAATTCCCTACGAGGAGATTTTGCCGGTGAAGGCTGAAATCAGCTCCCGTATTCCGGTGAACCAGCTGCTGCTCACGGGCTTGCTGCTGGCGTTTCTGGGCTACGAGCCGTGGCGGCACTGGCTGGCGACGGGCACGGCCGATACCAGTCTGTACGGCTGGTGGCTGGTGCTGGGCCTGAACCTGCTGGCCAGCTACCTGCGCTTCGAGCAGCAGTGGAGCACCTTCCGGCTGCAAACGGCGCACCTCGTCGTCACGCTGGCCGGGCGGCCCTGGCAGCGGCGGCAGTTTCGGGCGCTGGTGGCCGAGCTGGAGCGCCGCACCAAAACCTACCTGCGCGACGAGTACGGGCAGGTAAACCCGCTGGGCTTCATCGAGCCGCAGCTGCGCCGCGTGGCCTGGCTGCACGAGCTCGACGTGCTCAGCGCCCGCGAGGCCCAGGCCCTGAGCCTGCGCCTCACCGGCCGCCGCCCCGATACCATGACCAGCATGGGCCAGGAGCTAGAGTCGCCGTACCTGAACTAAGTGGCCGCGGCCGGGCAACCTCACATCCATCCGGCCGGGGCCGGCACGAAAAGGTATTCCGCAAGCGTCCTTTGAGCATATATTTGCCATCGTCGCGCTGCATTTTGCTGCGTTTCGTTTTTTCGCCCATGGCTCGCTTGCTGGCTTATTTCCTCACCGCATTGCTACTGCTCCAAGCCCTGGGCCCGGAAGTGCTGGTGCTGAACTACCAGCTAAACAAGGCCGCCATCACGGCGCAGTATTGCGTGAACAAGGCCCGGCCGCAGCTGCGCTGCAACGGCAAGTGCCACCTGGCCCAGCAGCTGCGCAAAGCCGAGGGCGGCGACAAAAAAAACCCCACCACCACGGCGCTGGCCAAGGTGAAATTCGACGTGCTGCCCCCGGCGTCCTTCGCCTTGCCCGTACTGCGGCACTGGCCCCGGCCGGCCCGGCACTTCGCTCGCCCGCTCGTGGCGCGCTGCGTGGCCGGCCGCCCGCTGGGCGTGTTTCGGCCGCCCCTGCAGCTGGGTTGATTTTCGGGGAATAGCTCTTCGCGGCCAAGCGACGAGATTTTCCGTTTGGCTTCGCCGGGTTTCGGCGGGCCGGTTGGTGCGCGCCCGTGTGCCGCTTTTTCAATCATCCCCGGCTATTTCGATTTTACCGATGAACCGTTCCCTGGTTTCAGCCCTCGCTTACACCGTTTTTTCCCTGGCTACCCTTGCCCTCAGCGGCTGCAAAAAGGACGAGCCCATGGCCGCCACCGACCCCGGCAAGTTTACCCTGCACCTGGACAACGGCACGTTCGTATCCGGGGCCAGCGGCCCTACGTTCAGTTCGCTGGTGCTGGGCTCGGGGGCCTACACCAATGCCAACGGCGACGACTTCAAGGTGAGCACCCTCAGGTACTACGTGTCTAATGTGCAGCTGCGGAAGGCCGATAATTCGACGTACACGCTGCCCAAAGTCTACTACCTCGTCGACCAAGCCAAGCCGGCCACGCAGGAGCTGGAAATGACCGGGGTACCGGTGGGCGACTACACGGCCATCAGCTTCGTGGTGGGCGTGGACAGCGCCCGCACCAAGGCCGGCAATTTCACCGAGGAGGCCCTCAACTCCAACAGCGGCATGCTCTGGACCATGAACGGCGGCAAGGATGAGTTCATCAACCTGGCGATGACGGGCTACTCGTCGAAGTCGCCGTCGACCGGGCTCACCTTCCACGTGGCCGGTTATCTGCACGCCACTACCAATACCATCCGGACGGTGACGGTGCCCTTTCCGGCGGCCAACTCGCCCATGCTGGTGCGCCCCGACCACGCGCCCGAAATCCATCTGTATGCCGACATCAACAAGCTGTTTACCGGGCCGAACGCGATAAAATTTGCCGACACCTACAACGTGATGGGCGGGGCACCGGCCGTAAAAATCGCCGACAACATGGAGGCCGGCATGTTCTCGGTCGGGCACATCCACGCCAACTAAGCGCGGAGCCGGGGCGCGGCCGCCCGTGGGCGGCGGGGCTGCTGCTGCCCCGCGTGGGCCGGGCCTGCGACATCTGCGGGTGCTTCATGGGCATCATACCCTACGACAACCAGAACAGCTTCAGCCTGATGCACCGCCACCGCATCTTCAACGGCTACCAAGCGCTGGGGCAGCCGCCGCGGTTTTTTCCGGCGGGCGCGCGGCCGTTTTTGCCCTCGCCGCTCAGTGGCGACAACGGCTACGCCCACACCCACCACGGCGACGCGACCGACTTTGAAGCGTTTCGGGTGCTGGAATTGCGCGGCAAATACTTCCTCTCGCGGCGCGTCGAGCTGAACGCCTTAGTGCCCTACGGGCTGAATACGTCGCAGATAAATGGCCGGCAGCTGAACTCGGCCGGCGTGGGCGACGTGACGGTTTTGCCGGCTACCACCTCATCCGGGCCATTGAAACGGCGGGCGTGCGGAGCCGGCTCATCGTGGGCGGCGGCGTGAAATTGCCCACCGGCGAGTTCCGGCGCGAAAACGCCCAGGGCCAGCGCTACCCATTGCTGAACTAGATGGGCACCGGAACCACCGACGGCTTTATCTACGCCAACTACATCGGCAGCCTGCACAGCTTCGGGCTGAGCGTGAGCAGCAGCTACCGCCGCTCGACAGAAAACGCTTTTCGCAACAGTCTGGCCCCCAGCACGGCCACCTACGCCAGCCTGTTCAAGCAGACCAAATACCTGCTCCACGGCAAAAGCTAAGCCTGGAACTGCTTCAATGAGGCCGTCATGCAGCGCGCGGTATGACGTTTATGCAATGGCCACCTCTTCGTAGTTCGCAGATAGCCCGCTTACCCAATGAATGGAAAGCCCCGACCGCAGATGCGGCCGGGGCTTTCCGTTTCAGGAGAACGGCAGCCCATGGTTTAGCTCATCAGAAACGCGTGCGCTTCGGCGGCTTCGCCGAAGTTTTTGTACTGGATGTTGCCCGGCAGCACGCCCACCTGCACCTGCCCCACGGCCAGGCGCGAAAACACATCGAGGGGCATGAGCATGGCCACGCGCACGTGGGCGGGCCGGGCAATCTGGCGGCCCTGCCAGTGCGCCACCACCCAAGCCTTTTCGGCCTCGGTGAGCGTGCCCATCTGGCGGGTGTCGGAGAGCAGATTGGCCCAGCCCCGGCGCAGCAGCAGCGTCCCGGCCTGCGTGAGCATGCCCGCGAGGTCGCCGGCCAGTCGCTTGCCGGCCCGGTAGCGAATGAGCGCATACCCGGCCGGGTGCTCGCACAGCTCGCCGGCGGCATTTGAAAAAATAACGGGCAGCACAGATTCAGGCATAAGCAGCAGCTGGGGCAACAAATGTAGGGGCCGACACGGCTACCCACCAATTCAAACCGGCCCGGCGGGTCGGCCCTCCTTTTGCTACACGCCGACGAAAAATAGCTGGCCGTGTAACAGCACTGGTTACATACTGCCGGTTTTTTGCCAACGATGCAACCAATAAGCCCCACCGCACCCGCCTGGGCAGCAAGCCCCGAAAACAAGCCGGCCCCCGGCCCACTGAAGGACCGGGGGCCGGCTACGCATTTGCCGGGGTGCTAATTGCACCACCAGCTTCTTCCCGACTACGCTGGCACTGGTGTTCAGGTGCAGGGTGTAGACGCCGGTGGCCAGGTTGGCCAGGTCGAGGCGATGGGCGGCCGCGCCCTGGGCGGGCAGCTGCTGGGCGCGCACGGTGCGGCCCAGGGCATCGACCAGCTCGGCGGCAACGGCTAGGCCCAAAGCGGCCGGCAGCTCCACGAAGGCCGTGGTAGTGGCCGGGTTTGGATACACGCCCACCTGGGCGGCCAGTGCGGCCGGAGCCGTGGCCAGCGCGCCCTGCGGCGAGCACACCAGCTCGAAGCGGCCGGTAATCAGCGCCGTGGCGTTGCTCACCACGAAGCGGTAGAAGGGCTGCGTGCGCAGGTCCACTACCGCGCCGGTCTGCTTGTCGCGCAGGTACACCGGCGTAGTGCCCAGGTTCAGCCGCTGCGCCGCGTTGTAGCTGAATAAACCGGCAGCGGGCACGCCCACGGCCAGCGGCACCGTTACGGTGGCCGTGCCCAGCGCGGGCAGGCCGTTGACGGCCAGGCGCTCGGTGCCGGTTTCGACCGATACGTTCAGGCCGGTGCTGTTGGACAGCTTCACGGCATCAAACTCGCGGTCGATGCCCGTGGTAGCACCGTTCTTGAAGTACACGTACAGCGGGTCAGCCTTGCCAGCCCCTTGCAGGTCGAGCTGCACCAGCGGGCGGGTTTCGGCCGTGCGGTGGTACACCGGGTTGGTGTAGGCGGTCACGCGCTGGCTGTTGCGGAAGTTCAGCGTGCCGCTGGTCTGACCAGTGGATACTCGGGCAAAGAAGCCCTGGCCCTGGGCCAGAATCGGGTTGCCGCCCACGCCGTTGATATAGCTGCGGTACAGCCCGCCGTACTGGCTGGCGCTCTCGAACACGTACATGGCCGCGTCGCAGCCGACGCGCTCGGCTGGGGCCAATAACGAGTAGTCCAGAGGCGATGGGTACGGGTTGCCCACCAGCTGCCAGCCGGCATCAATTGGAAACGCCGTGGTGCGGGACAGCGATTGCGTCACGGCACCGTTGTTCTGCGGGCCGGTCACGCTCAGGGTCTGGTTGGCGGCCAGGTTCACGGTGTAGCCCTGGCCCACGGTCAGCGGGTCGGTCAGCGCGCTGGGCGACGTCCAGCCCTTGTCGAAGGGAGCCAGGTAGTTGGTAGCCGTAGCCAGGCGGGCCTGGTCGTAGAAGTACACCGTAGGGAACAGCGTTTCGGCACCAGGCGTAGCCGACGTGTTGTAGTTCGGGTTGACCACGGGCGTAAAGCTGCCGGGGATGGCCAGGCTGCCCACGGTGGCCGTGCTCACCGGCGAGCTGTAGTGGCGGTAGCCCAAACCGGGGTTCCGGTCCGGCGCGATGTAGCGCTGCACCGCCACGTTGCCGCTGATAATGCTGCTACCCTTGTTCACCACCAGCGCGGTATTCGTGGCGTTCGACTCCAGCGTGAGCGGGTTGCTCTGCGTTACAATCGCGCCGTTCAAAGTCAGCAGGCGCTGCACCGATGTCGAGGCCGAAGTACGCAGTAGCACCCCGTTGCTATTCACTGTCAGGTCCCAGAAGCGGGTGTTGCCGCTGCCCAGGATGCTGGCCTGGGTGGTGGTGCCCAGCACTACGGTACCGCCCGTGAGCTGGATGGTGCCGTTGTTGGTCAGGTCGGCGCGCACGTCGAGCGTGCCGCCGGTTTGCGTGAGGGCCGCCCCGCTGTTCAGCGTCAGGTTCTTCACGCTGGCCGTGCCAGCGGAGATGGCCGGGTAGCGGCTGCTGCCCACCACGGGGATGGTGGAGTCCAACCACCGTGCCGGGGGGCACCACGGTTTCGGGCCCGAATTTGGTAAGTGAACAGCGAATAAACTGGGCTTCTCG
>JALYUH010000332.1 GCA_030853985.1 Bacteroidota bacterium
GCGTGGGACGCGGACTACAAAGTCCGCGCTACATCGAACCAAGCAGCCCGCTCCCGTTGTATCTTTCCCAACTAAGACCTGATTTATGGCGGTGTTGATAGAGCAAGGCGCTGCGGCGGCCGAGTACCCCGCCCTGGCGCGGGTGCGAACGGAGCTGGAAGCGTTCAAGCGCAAGTTTTACCTGAACCTGCTGGTACGGGGTGGGCTGGTGGCCGGCGGGCTGCTGCTCACGTTTTTCGTGGCCTTCAACGGGCTCGAATACTTCCTGTACCTGCCTACGGTGGTGCGGGCCGGGCTGCTGTTTGGCTTTATCGGCCTCACGATTTACAGCTTTGCGCGCTGGATTTGGACGCCGCTGGCGGCTCTTACCAACCTGCGCCGGCTGTTGAGCGACGAGCAGGCCGCGCGCCGCGTCGGCGAGATTTTCCCGGAAGTGCAGGACCGGCTGGTGAATGCGCTGCAGCTGCAAGGCCAGGCCCGCGACAACGCCCTGATTGCCGCCAGCCTGGAGCAGCGCGCCGCGCAGTTTGGGCAATATTCGTTTGCCGAGGGTATCAATATTCAGCAGCAGAGTAAGCCGCTGTGGAAGTACGCGGCTATTCCGGCGGCCGTGCTGCTGGCGCTGCTGGCCTTTTACCCCAGCTTCCTGGTGCAGGGCACGGAGCGCATCTGGCATTATAAAAGGGCGTATTCGCCGCCCGCGCCGTTTCAGTTTTTGATTAAAAACCCGAAGCTGACGGCCTTTCGGGGCGAGGATTTCACGCTGGATGTGGGCGTGGCGGGCGCGGCATTGCCGGCCGAGGTGAGCATTGCGCTGGATGGCGGCGAGCGGCGGCTAAGTAAGGTGGCCGGGCACGGCGACCAGTTCCGCTACACGTTTGAGCAGCCGCAGGGCGACGTGAGCTTTCAGCTGAAAGGGGCGGGATTCGCCTCGCCCGAATATCAGTTGACCGTACTGGAACGGCCCAATCTGCGCGATTTCAAGGTCAACATTACCTACCCGCCCTACACCGGCAAGCCGGCCGAAACCATCGAGAATGGCGGCAACCTGACGGTGCCGGAGGGCAGCACGGTGCGCTGGGAATTTGCCACGGCCGCCACCGACGAGCTGGCGCTGGTGTTTCAGAACCCCGACGAAACGCTGGCCGCCAGCGGCGACGACGGCACCTTCACCGCCACGCGGCGCATCATGCGCTCACAGCCGTATTTACTGCGCTTGAAAAACCCGGCCAGCTTCAACCGCGACCCCATTTCTTACCAGCTCACGGCCGTGCCCGATTTGCCGCCCTCGCTCACGCTGGAGGCTTTTTCGGATACCGTGACGCGGCGCTTTCTGGCGCTGGGCGGCACCGTGCGCGACGATTACGGCCTGACGCGCCTAGAACTGCACTATGCCCTGCGCCGCGCCGGCCAGGGGCCGAATTCGGCCCCGAGCCGCGCGGGTGCTACGCCGCTGGGCCTGCCCCGCGAAAGCGCCGGCACCTACGCCTACACCTGGAACCTGGGCGCACTGAATATGCAGTCCGGCGACCGCCTCGAATACTTCGTGGAAGCCTGGGACAACGACGGCGTGCACGGCCCCAAGGCTACCCGCACGCGGCCGGTGGAATTCCGGCTGCCCAGCCGGCGCGAATTGCGCCAGGAAATGCAGGCCCAGGCGCAATCGGTGGCCAGCCAGATGAGCCAGGCCGCCAAGCAGAGCGAGAAGCTGGAGCGTGAGCTGGCCAAAACCCAGGACAAGCTGAAAACCAAGCGCGACCTGAACTTCCAGGACCGCAAGCAGCTGGAGAACATGCTGGACCAGAAAAACCAGCTGAACCAGCAGATGGAGCAGATGCAGAAGATGTTCGAGCAGCTGCAACAGAAGCAGGACCAGGCCAGCCCCAAAAGCGAGGAG
This sequence comes from Bacteroidota bacterium, assembly GCA_030853985.1. GTDB lineage: Bacteria > Bacteroidota > Bacteroidia > Cytophagales > Hymenobacteraceae > Hymenobacter. The sequence continues at coordinate 1,898 of JALYUH010000332.1, forward strand.
CTGGCCAAGAAGGCTGAGGAGCTAAAGAAGCTGATGGCCGACCTGCTCGACCCCGAAACCAAGAAGCTCTACGAGAAGCTGCGCAAGCTGCTGGAAGAACAAAAGCAGCCCGACGCCGAGATGCAAAAGCTGTTGCAGCAGCTCGAAAATAAGGAGGACACCCTGCAAAAAGAGTTGGACCGCGCCCTCGAAATGTTCAAGCAGATGCAACTGGAACAGAAAGCCGAAGAAACCGCCAACAAGCTCGACGAGCTGGCCAAGCAGGAAGAGAAGCTGGCCGAAAAAACCGCCCAGAACGACAAAGAAAACCCCGATAACAAGGCCTCCAACCAGGACCAAAAAGCCAAACAGGAGCAGCTGAAGCAGGAGCAGGCCGAGAACCAAAAGGAGTTCGAAGACCTGAAAAAAGAGCTACAGGACCTGAAGCAGATGGACAAGGAGCTGGGCGACCAGAACGGCATGGACGAGCAGAAGCCCGACCAGGAGCAGACCGACCAGGATATGCAGGAAAGCCAGCAGAGCCTGAGCAAAAACCAGAACAAAAAAGCCGCCGGCCAGCAGAAAAGCGCCGCCCAGCGCATGAAGAAAATGGCGCAGAAAATGCGCGACCAGATGAGTGAGGAGGAAAGCGACCAGGCCCAGCAGAACATCGACGACTTGCGCAATATTCTGGACAACCTACTGACGTTGAGCTTCGACCAGGAAGGCTTAATGAAGGACTTCCGCAAGGTGGACCAGAGCGACCCGCGCTTCGTGCAGCTGGGCCAGACGCAACGTAAGCTGCGCGACGACGCCAAAATCATTCAGGATTCGCTGTATGCGCTGGCCAAGAAGGAGCCCAAGATTCAGAGCTTCGTGACCCGCGAGGTGGGCGAAATGAACGGCCGCATGGACGAGTCGCTCACCCACATTCAGCAGCGCGATTTGGGCCGGGCCACCGCCACCGAGCAGCAGGCCATGACCAGCATGAACAACTTGGCCCTGATGCTGCAAAGCTCCCTCGACCAGATGCAGCAGGAAGCCCAGGCCGGCAAAGGCGCGCCCAAAGACGGCCAGGGCAAGCCCGGCAAGAAAAAAGGCAAGGGCAAAGGGCAAGGCCAGGGCAGCAAGCCCGGCCCCGGCAATATGGGCAAGATGCAGCAGCAGCTCAATGAGCAGATTCAGCAGTTGTCGAAATCGGGCAAGTCGGGCCGCGAAATGTCGCAGGAGCTGGCCAAGCTGGCCGGCCAGCAGCAGATGCTGCGCCAGGCCATGCAGCAGCTCGACAAGTTGCAGCAGGGTGGCAAGCCCGGCGGCTCGCAGGGCCAGGGCGGTGCGGGCCAGCCCGGCCAGGGGCAGCCTAAGGATGGCAAGGAGGGGAAAGACGGCAAAGAAGGCGGCCAGAATGGCAAGGACGGCAAAGGCGAGCAGGGCGCGGGCGGTACCGGCGACATCAAGAAAATGATGGAGCAAACCGAAACCGACCTCGTGAACAAGCGCCTCACCGAGGAAACCCTCATGCGCCAGCAGCAAATTCTGACGCGGATGCTGGAGGTGGAAAAATCGGCCCGAGAACGCGACCAGGACACCAAGCGCGAGGCCCAGGCGGCCCAGGCCAAGCCCCCGGTTTTCCCGCCGGCGTTCGATAAATACAAGGTCAGCAAGGAACGCCAGACCGAATTGCTACGTAGTACACCCCCAAACCTGACGCCTTACTACCAGCGCGAAGTGGGCGAGTATTTTCAGAAAATCAAATAATCCGGACGGCTTCCCACCCAAACGGGCCGCTATTTCGTTAATCAATTCGTGTACTGCTAGAACCAGGCATTTGAGAATAGCCGAAATAGTTATGGCGTTTCGGCGCTAAAAAGACTATTTTTGCCGCCCCAAACCGCTGCCGCTCTTCCCATCAAATCACCTTATGAAGCAGGTAAAAATTCAGATTCCGTCGCTCGTTGAGAACATCCGCGTCGTTGAAAGCTTCATCGATAATTCCAAGGATACCTTTCAGATTGAGGACGATATCTACGGCAACATTATGGTGGCCGTGACCGAAGCAGTGAACAACGCCATCCGGCACGGCAACAAGTTCGATAAGGACAAGAACGTGTACCTATCGCTCTACGTGGAGGAGCAGGTGCTTAAGTTCGAGATTGAGGACGAAGGCACGGGCTTCAACTACGACAACCTCGAAGACCCTACGGCCCCGGAAAACCTGGAGAACCCGGGTGGTCGCGGCATCTTCCTCATCCGCCACCTGGCCGATGAAGTGGCGTTCAGCAAGGAGGGCCGCTGCCTGCTGCTCACTTTCCAACTCGCGCCTGCCCCCGCCGACGAAACCGCGCCCGCCGACCAAATTGCCGCCTAAAGCCGCCTGATTCCACATGAACAGCACCCCGCCGATGGGCCCGCCCCACCACGAAAACTTCCCGCCCGGCGAGCTGCACCACGAGGCCCCCGGCATTGAGTTCATGGTGGAAGATGCGCCCGATTTCGAGTTGTCGGATGCTGAAAGCCTGCTGGAGTGGATTGAGCGCGTGGCCAAGGTGCACGAGCACCGCATCGTGCAGCTCACGTACATTTTCTGCTCCGACGACTACCTGCACCGGCTCAACATTCAGTACCTCGACCACGACACGCTGACGGACGTCATCACTTTCGATAATTCGGATGACGCCGACATGCTGGAAGGCGATATATTCGTCAGCGTAGAGCGCGTGCGCGACAATGCCCACGACCTCGGCATCCCGTTCCGCGATGAGCTGCACCGCGTCATGATTCATGGCGTGCTGCACCTGCTCGGCTACCACGATAAGGACCTGCTGAGCCAAACGGCCATGCGCGCCAAGGAAGACTACTGCCTGGCGATGCGCAGTTTTTAGCCAGGTTTTTTTCCATAAAAGTCAACTAGCGCCCGCTTTATGCGGGCGTTGGCATTTTTGAATCGGGCCGGCTTCAGCTGCCGCGCCACTGTTGCTTGTCCCGCGATATGGCCGCCTCTTCTTCTGCCGAGTTTCCCGTCATTCGGGGCGATGCGCTGGATTTTTACCTCGCCCAGGGATACTACCGAATGCAGCAGGACCTATTCACCTGCCAGTTTGTGCCCTTCGATGGCCAGCTCTACACCGCCCACTGGCTGCGCCTCGACCTGGCCCGCGTGGCGTGGGGCCCCGAGCAGCGCCGGCTGCTGCGCCGCAACGCCCGCTTCACGGCCACCATCCGCCCGTTCCGCCTCACCGAAGAATACGAGGAGTTGTACGCCCGCTACTTGGCCGCCATCACCTTCGAAGCCGCCCCCACCATTGAGGCTGTGCTGCTGGGCGGGGCCGCCCACAATGTCTTCAATACCCAAATAATCGAGCTGCGCGACGAAGGCCGCCTCATTGCCGCTGGCGTACTCGATTACGGCGAGCGCACGCTGGCCGGCATCCTCAATTTCTACGACCCCACCTACCACCGCCACAGCCTCGGCAAATACCTGCTGCTGCTGAAAACCGACTATGCCCGGCGCCTGCACCTCGACTATTACTACCCCGGCTACCTGGTGCACAACTACCCCAAGTTTGACTACAAACTATTCGCCTGTGCCGCTGCCACCGAGGTATTCGACAGCATCAGCGGCCAGTGGCTGCCTTTTTCCCAAGAGGCTGTGCGGGCCAATTCGGCCGAGCTTTTCGCCGAGTGGCTGCCGGAGGATTTGCGGGGCGTAAATTTGTAGCTGTCAGGACTAGGCGAGTTTTCTTTTGCGCCGCGTTTTGCGGAGGAAGCGGAGCTGCGCAGTGCGCGGCTTTGAACTGATTCGGTCGTCCTGAACATTATAAAAAAACTCTGCGGAACTCAGCTCCCTCCGCAAAACTGTGCGCTTATGTTTCAGCAAGAAGATTACGACGTCATTGTAGTGGGCGCGGGCCACGCGGGCTGCGAGGCCGCCGCCGCCGCCGCCAACCTCGGCTCGAAAGTGCTGCTGGTGACGATGAACATGAATACCATCGCTCAGATGTCGTGCAACCCGGCGATGGGCGGCGTGGCCAAAGGCCAGATTGTGCGCGAAATCGACGCGCTGGGCGGCCAGTCGGGCATCATCACCGACCAGACCATGATTCAGTTTCGGATGCTGAACCGCTCGAAAGGCCCCGCCATGTGGAGCCCGCGCGCCCAAAGCGACCGCATGCGCTTCGCCGAAGCCTGGCGCCTGACCCTGGAAGGCATCGCAAACGTGGATTTCTGGCAGGAAGCCGTGACCGGCATCGTGGTGGAAAACGACACCTGCGTAGGTGTGAAAACGGCCCTCGGCATCGAGTTCCGGGGCAAGTCGGTGGTACTCACCAATGGCACGTTTCTGAACGGCCTCATTCACATTGGCGAGAAGAACTTTGGCGGCGGCCGGGCAGCTGAAAAGGGCAGCCGGGGCATCACCGAGCAGCTGGTAGAGCTAGGCTTTGAAGCCGGCCGCATGAAAACCGGCACCCCGCCCCGCGTGGACGGCCGCAGCCTCGACTACTCTAAAATGGAGGCCCAGGGCGGCGACGAAGTGCCCAGCAAATTCTCCTACCTCGACACGCCGCGCCTCACGCAGCAGCGCCCCTGCTACATCACCTACACCAACGAGCGGGTGCACGACATCCTGCGCGAGGGCTTCGAGAAGTCGCCCATGTTCCAGGGCCGCATCAAGGGCCTGGGGCCGCGCTACTGCCCCAGCGTGGAGGATAAAATCAACCGTTTCGCCGACAAGGACCGCCACCAGATTTTCGTGGAGCCCGAAGGCTGGAGCACGGTGGAATGCTACGTGAACGGCTTTTCGAGCAGCTTGCCCGAGGACGTGCAGTACCGCGCCCTGCGCGAAATCGCAGGTTTTGAGCACGCCAAGATGTTCCGGCCCGGCTACGCCATCGAGTACGACTTTTTCCCGCCCACGCAGCTCGCGCCCACACTCGAAACCAAGCTGATTGCGGGCCTCTATTTCGCGGGTCAGATTAACGGCACCACCGGCTACGAGGAAGCGGCCTGCCAGGGCCTGATGGCCGGCATCAACGCCCACAACAAGGTGCACGGCAAGCAGCCGTTTGTGCTCAAAAGGAGCGAGGCGTACATCGGCGTGCTGATTGATGACCTCGTGAACAAGGGCACCGACGAGCCCTACCGTATGTTTACGAGCCGGGCCGAGCACCGCATCCTGCTGCGCCAGGACAATGCCGACCTGCGCCTCACGCCGCTGGGCCATACGCTGGGCCTGGCCTCGGATGAGCGGCTAGCGCGGGTGCGGATGAAGGAAGGGCAGACGGCCGAAATCGGGGCGCTGTTCCAGAAATTCGCCATCGAAGCCGTTGAAATCAACCCGCTGCTGGTGGAATTGGGCTCGGCCGAAATTCACGAGAGAACCCGCGCCGTGAACCTGCTGCGTCGCCCCAACGTGGAGCTGGCCGACCTGCGCCGCGCCCTGCCCGCGCTGGACGAAGCCCTGGCCGCTTACGACGCCGAGGCGCTGGAGCAGGCCATCATCAACATCAAGTACGAGGCCTACCTGGTGAAAGAGCAGCAGCAGGCCGAACGCATGCAGGAGCTGGAAAATTTCGTGATTCAGGGCCGGCTCGACTACGGCGCCATGCCCGCCCTCTCGCACGAGGCCCGCGAAAAGCTCCTCAAAATTCAGCCCGAAACCATTGGGCAGGCCTCCCGCATCAGCGGCATCTCGCCGGCCGACGTGTCGGTGCTGATGGTGTACCTTGGCAGGTAAATTATAAATTCTGAATTATAAATTATGAATTATGAATTCAGTTAGCCTGGGATTTATAATTCATAATTTATAATTTATAATTCCCAAAGAGTGTCCTACGAACGAATTGATAATTGCCCGGTTTGCGGCAAAACTGACTTCAAGAACAAGCTGGTGGTCGAAGACCGGACGGTGAGCCACGAAAGCTTCGCTATCGTGCAGTGTGCGGCGTGCAGCTTCCAGTTCACCAACCCGCGGCCGCAGGAGGCCGAAATCGGCAAGTATTACGAGTCCGATGCCTACGTGTCGCACAACAGCGCGGCGGCCGGGCTGGTGAATCAGGCGTACAAAGTGGCGCGGTTTTTCACGATGCGCCGCAAGGTGAGCTTGCTGAATAAGCTGGCCCCGCGCCGGGGCAAGTTGCTGGATTACGGCTGCGGCACGGGCCATTTTCTAAAAGCCGCCAAGTCGGCCGGCTGGCAGGTGGCGGGCCTGGAGCCCAATGCCCGCGCCCGCGACGAGGCCAGCCAGCGCCTCGGCCAGCCACTTGGGCAGGAGAGCCTGGCCCAGTTTCAGCCCGGCACCTTCGATGCGATTACGCTGTGGCACGTGCTGGAACACATTCACACGCTGAATGAGACGCTGGCGCAGCTGGTAGCCCTGCTGAAGCCCGACGGCGTGCTGCTCATTGCCGTGCCCAACGTGGAAAGCCTCGACGCCCAGCACTATCGCGAGCTGTGGGCGGCCTACGACGTGCCCCGCCACCTCTACCACTTCGCGCCCAAAACCATGGCCCAGCTGCTCAAAAAGCACAAGTTGACCATCCGCCAGACGCTGCCCATGCCGCTCGATGCCTACTACGTGAGCATGCTGAGCGAGAAGCACAAGGCCGAGCGGGCGGGCGGGCTGCTCACGGTGCTGAAGGCCGGCTACAAGTCGAATGTGTACGCCGAGGAGCACGAGGGGCAGTATTCGAGCCTGCTGTACGTGGCTGGGCGGCGCACCCCGGCCGGCGCCTGATGCGACTGGCGGGCCGGTGGCGTTTGATGGCGTTGGCGGGCTTGCTGGCCACGGCCGCCCGCGCCCAAACCGTGCCCGCGCCACGCCCCGATTCCATCAAAATGCCACCGCCGACCTTTGTGGCCGATACCGCCCGGCGCGTGGTGGTCGTTAGTAGCCTCGAGCCGACCAATGAAGTGACGCGCCGCACGGGGCTGCGCATCGGGGCGGTTATTGTTGTTCTTACGCTCACCACGCTGCTGTTGTATAATGTCCGTTCGCGCTGAATTGCTGGCTTTGCTGGCGCTGGTTGCCTTGCTTGAAAGCTGCGCCGCCGTGGCCCCGCCCTTGGGTGGCCCGCGCGACCGTACCCCGCCGCGCCGCATCAGCAGCTCGCCCGACAGCGCGGCCCGCAACGTGAAACAGCAGTTCGTCCGGCTCAATTTCTCGGAGCCCGTCATCACCAAGGAGTTGAGCAAGAACCTGCTCATTACGCCCCAGCTGCCCGAAGACAACCCCTACAAGCTCCGCGAGGACCGCACATCCATCACCCTGCTGTTCGACAAGCCGCTGGATGCGAATACTACCTACAGCTTCAATTTCCGCGAAGGCATCGTCGATATCACCGAGGCGCTGCCGGCCAAAAACGCCGCCCTCACCTTCAGCACCGGCCCGCAGCTCGACTCGGGCAAAGTGCGTGGCTCCCTCACCGATGCGCTCACCGCCCGCACCGTGGAAGGGGCCAGCATTGGCCTCTACCGCGTGGCCGATACGGCCGGGGTGCGCAAGGGCCGCCCGTACTACACGGTGCTTACCGACAAGGAAGGCAAATTCAGCCTGAATTTCCTGAAAGCCGGCGAGTACCAGCTCTACGCCGTGGCCGACAAAAACAACAACGGCCGCTACGACGACGGCGAGAAAATTGCCTACCTGCCCGCGCCCATCACCATTGCCGGCAGCACCGGCGCGGCCGTGCCGCTCGTGCTCACCCAGCCCGACCAACGGCCACCGCTGCTCACCAGCCGCGCGCCCAGCCCCACCCAGCTGCGCCTAAGCTACAACGAAGGCCTGCGCACCGCTACCCTGGCCCCGCTGCCCGCTGCGGCCAACGCTGCGGCCGTGGCCGAAGCCACCCAGCTCATCGAGCGCAGCCGCACCGTGGTGGTGTACAAAACGCCCGCCGTGGGCGATGGCCGCTACCTGCTCACGGCCACCGACAGCACCGGCAACAGCAGCCGCGACACCTTGCAGCTCAAGTTTCCGGTGCCCCCGGCCACGGCCAAAAAAGTGGCCAATCCACCGCTTTATGCCGTGGAAGGGGCTCCGCGCACCGTTTTCCCCGAGGGCCAGGTGAAGTTTGAGTTTGCCGTGCCCGTGCGCGTGGCTACTGATAAACCGTTTGGCACGCTGGTGGAAGACTCGGTGCGCCGCCGCCCCCTGCGCCTGCCCGCCGACGGCACCCTCAGCCCCGACCGCACGCAACTGGGCGTGCGCTTCAACGCCAAAGCCAAAACCCGCCTCGATATCATCCTCGACAGCACGGCCATCATCCCCATCACCGGCCAGAGCCTGCGCCTGAAACCGCTGCTCCTGGGCCTGAGCGAGCAGGATGTGTCGACCAGTCTTTCGGGTTCCATCACGACCAAGCAGAAAAGCTTCGAGCTACAGCTGCTGGACGATAAATTCAACATCGTGGCCAGCCTGGCCTCGCCCAAGGGCACGTATATGTTCACCGACATGCCGCCCGGCACCTACCGGCTGCGCGTGCTTATCGACGCCGATGGCGACGGGCGCTGGCGCGGCGGCGACCCCAAGCTGCTGCTGCTGCCCGAACCGGTGTACCTCGCGCCCAAAACGGTGCAAATCCGCGCTGGCTTCGACATGGTGGAGCCGCTGGCTTTTTAAGCGGTAGTTGGCCATTTTGCGGGTTTTGGTGGGGGGGCGAAGTTTGCCTGGCATTACTGGATGCCTGGCCACACGGGGCAG
>JALYUH010000362.1 GCA_030853985.1 Bacteroidota bacterium
CGGCAGCAGTGGCCAGAGCCGGAGCAGCACCGGCGGCAGCAGCTCCATCCAACTCAGCAATCACGGTGCCGATACCGATGGTTTCGCCTTCGGCCACGCGGATTTTCAGCACGCCATCAGCTTCGGCGGGCAGCTCAAATGTGGCTTTGTCCGATTCAAGCTCGGCAATCACCTCGTCGCGCTTCACGGCCTCGCCGTCTTTCTTGAGCCACTTGGCAATGGTGACTTCGGTGATGGATTCGCCAACGGCGGGAATTTTGATTTCGATGGGCATGAGAATTAGAGAAAGAATTCGTCTTTTCGGGTTAATCAGATTAAAAAAGCCTGGGCCAACGGCCGCAGCTTATGGCGAAAACCCACAGCCATAGCTAGCAAATCGGCCGACGTGTAGTCAGGCGAATCGTCGGTTTCATAGCGCAACTCAACGGCAAATTCATTAAGCGTCGCGGCATTAGCCAACTCCTGACTGTTAAACTGCACTATGCCGCCCTGCTGTAATGGCCCCATCAATACAATTAAGCCGTGAATAAATGGCGCGGGAAGTGCGGAAGCAACCAGCACTGCTTTCCGATATTTTTCGACGGCTTGCTGGCAGTGAAAACCCACATTTTCATATAGATGTGGACTACCCAGCACCAGCACTTCCGCTGCTTCCATATCGCGGTCAGCAGTTAGCAGCGACATGGCCACTCGCTTTTGTTGGGGCGTGTTAGGCTGCATACAGTAATCGTCCTTGCTGTTCGGCAATAGTTTCTACCGATTGGAAAATACCAGCAGCTCGCTCCATCTCGGCCGGTGTACGGATAAGAGTATCCATGGCCGGCAGCGGTGCTCCCCACAGCAGCGACCAGATGGCCACTGCCCGTTCCGACCGCCTTGCCTCCGCACCACGCTTGATGATGAGCAAATCCAAATCCGAATCCTCCGTGGGCGTGCCGTAGGCATACGAGCCGAACAGGAGTACCCGGTCCGGCGCGTAGCCTTCGACGATGCGCTGCACCACAGCTTGGATTTGTTCTTCGGTTATCATTTGTAGAACACGTTTTGGCTTGTTCGGCGGCGGGGGTGAAAAGCGCAAGCTAGTGTATGCGCGACAAGGCTAGTCCTGCTTCTTGGCGACTTCAGCGGTGGCTTTGATGTTGGCATCGGCCACGGCCTCCTTGGGCTTGTCGAAGGCGCGGGCCACGAGGTCCTTCTGCTCCTTCACGTGAATTTTGTTGTAGCCGGTGGCCGGCGAGGCCGAGGGCTTGCGGGCCACCACGTCCTCCAGCTCGCGGCGCATGTAGCGCAGCATGAAATTCCAGTAGCCCATGTTCTCGGGCTCTTCCTGCACCCAGTAAATTTTGGCTTTGCCGTACTTGGCCAGCTCGGCATCAAGCTGCTTTTTGGGAAAGGGATGCAGCTGCTCCAAGCGCACGATGGCCACGTCCTTGCGGTCGGACGTGCGCTGCTCGTCCAGCAGGTCGTAGTACACCTTGCCCGAGCACAGCAGCACGCGCTTCACCTTTTTGGCTTCGGCGAAGTCGTCGCCCAGCACCTCGCGGAAGTGGCCGCTGGTGAACTCCTCCAGCGGCGACACGCACAGCGGATGGCGCAGCATCGACTTGGGCGACATCACTACCAGCGGCTTGCGGAAGCTCCACGTCAGCTGGCGGCGCAGGGCATGGAAAAAATTGGCCGGCGTGGTGATGTTGGCTACCACGATGTTGTTTTCGGCCGACAACTGCAAAAACCGCTCGGGGCGGGCGTTGGAGTGCTCGGGGCCCTGGCCTTCGTAGCCGTGGGGCAGCAGCATCACCAAGCCGTTCATGCGCTGCCACTTGCTTTCGGAGCTCACCACGAACTGGTCAATCATCGTCTGAGCCCCGTTGGCGAAGTCGCCGAACTGGCCTTCCCACACCACCAGCGCCGTGGGGTTGGCCATGCCGTAGCCGAATTCGAAGCCCAACACCGCGTACTCGCTCAGCAGCGAGTTGTAGATGCTCAACTGCTCGTTTTCGCCTTCAATGTGGTTTAGCGAGTTGTACGGGGCCGATGTTTCGGCGTCGTGCAGCACCGCGTGGCGGTGCGAGAATGTGCCGCGCTGCACGTCCTGGCCGCTCACGCGCACCACGTGCTTTTCCGTCAGCAGCGAGCCGTAGGCCAGCAATTCGCCGGCGGCCCAGTTCAGCACCCGGGTTTCGAAGAACATCTTGCGGCGCTCCTTCAGCAGGTTATCAATCTGCTTGATGGGCTTGAAGCCATCCGGAATCGTGGTCAGCGCCTTGGCCACCTTTTCCACCGTTTCGGCCGTAATTCCGGTTTCGGGCGACTGCTCAAAGTCCTCGGGCGTGCTGCGGCGCAGGCTGCGCCACTCGTTTTCGAGGGCCTGGTACTTATAAGGCAGTGGCTTCTGCTTCACCAGGTCCAGCCGGGCCTGCAGGGTGTCGCGGAATTCCTTGTCCATGTGGTTGGCCAGCTCGGCATCCACGTCGCCGCGGGCTACCAACATGGCGTTGTACACCTCGCGCGGGTTCTGGTGCTTCGAGATGAGGTTGTAGAGCGTGGGCTGCGTGAACTTGGGCTCGTCCGACTCGTTGTGGCCGTGGCGGCGGTAGCACACCATATCAATGAAGATGTCGGCGTGAAACAGCTGGCGGTACTCGGTAGCCAGCTGCACGGCAAACACCACCGCTTCGGGGTCGTCGCCGTTCACGTGCACCACCGGCGCATCGATGATTTTGGCCAAATCCGTCGAGTAAATCGACGAGCGGGCATCCTCAAAATCGGTCGTGAAACCAACCTGGTTGTTAATCACGAAGTGGATGGTGCCGCCCGTGGTGTAGCCTTCCAATTGCGACATCTGCGTCAGCTCGTAGCCAATGCCCTGGCCGGCCAGCGCCGCATCGCCGTGGATGAGGATAGGCAAAATCTGGTGGTAGTCGCCGCCGTACTGGTGCTCAATTTTGGCGCGCACGAAGCCTTCCACCACCGGGTTCACCGCCTCCAGGTGCGAGGGATTAGGGGCGAGTTTCAAATTAACTTTATGACCATCAGCGGTTTCCACTTCCGACGAGTAGCCCATGTGGTACTTCACGTCGCCGTCACCCATCGTCAGGTCGGGCACGGCCGTGCCCTCAAACTCCGAAAAAATCTGCTCGTACGTCTTGCCCATGATGTTGGCCAGCACGTTGAGGCGGCCCCGATGGGCCATGCCAATCATCACTTCTTTCACGCCCAGCTCCGCGCCCTTGCCGATGATGGCATCGAGTGCCGGAATGGTCGTCTCGCCGCCTTCGAGCGAGAAGCGCTTCTGCCCCAAAAACTTGGTATGCAGGAAGTTCTCAAACACCACGGCCTCGTTCAGCTTCTTCAAAATGCGCTTTTTGTACTCTACGCCGGGGTTGAAAGCCAGCGAGTCGCGCTCCACTTTGGCCCGGAACCAATCGAGCACCTGCGGGTCGCGGATATACATGTATTCAAAGCCGATGGCACCGGTGTAAATTTTCTCCAGCGCCGCCACAATTTCGCGTAGTGTGGCCTTGGTACCCAGGCCCAGCACTTCCCCGTTCCTGAATGCCGTATCCAAATCGGCTTCGCCCAGGCCAAAATCGGCGAGGTCGAGACGGGGCTTGCGGTCTTTGCGCTCGCGCACCGGGTTGGTTTTGGCGCGCAGGTGGCCGCGGCTGCGGAAGGCGTGGATGAGGTTGCGCACCGCCGTTTCCTTATCGGAGGAAACTTCGCCGCTGGCTAGGGTGCCGGGGGCATTATTGGTCGAGGCCGACGTGTTGAGCACGCCGTAGTCGTCGGGCTGTGGGGCGGCGGAGGCAGCCGGAGCCGCTTTGGGGGCTGCTACGGCCGAGCCGTTGGTGGCAGGCGGGCCAGTGGTTGCGGCAGCAGGAGCCGCGCCGGGCAGCACGGAGGCACCTTCGGGAAACTGCTGCGAGAAGTCAAAACCCTCGAAAAACTTGCGCCAGCCGAAATCCACCGATTCGGGGTCCTGGCGGTAGGCCTGGTACAGGGTTTCGATGGCCGCTGCGTCGGCGTTGGCGATGTAGGAATAGGCGTCCATTGGGAATTCATTAAGTAAGGCGATGTAAAAGTAATACGCCTATTGGTCAGGTAAAAACCTAAAACCGGGTACACAAATTATCCTGACAGCCAATAGCATAGTGCAGTGACAACGACTTCATCCTATTGGCTTAATTGGTCAAGGTATAGAAAATACTCCGCTTGCCCTATCACGTTGTTACAGCCCGGCCATAAATCTATTGGCTTAAGGCAGCCAAATGAATTGCATCGTAATGAGTGGTTTAATATTAATATTTTCCTATATAAAGGCTAATAGGCCTAGTAAGCGGGTTTTCAGTTGGATAATTTAGTTAGTTAAAACTAATCTGGGTAGCTATGCGTTAAGACCTTTCTGCCCAGCCTGAAACGGCCGGGCCGTACTCATAACGCCGGGCTCAATGGCGCATTAACGAATCCTATTTTAATGAATAATGCACGATTACTTATAGATATCGTCTTGGCCGCCGCTGCTCTGGCCGCGCCGCTGTTTCACACCGCGCCGGCGGCCCGGGTTAGTCCCAACATGACGCGCTTTTTCGCGCCCGCCACGGCCACCCGCCTCAAAACCCGCCGCCTGGCCCGCAAACCGCAACTGATGGTGCGCAGCGCAACTTACACCGTTACGGCCACCGCCTACCAGGCCGTGCCGGGCCAAACGGACAGCGAGCCGTTCGTAACGGCCGACAATTCCCGCATCAAACCGCATTATGGGAGCAAAAAGCGCTGGATGGCCTTGTCGCGCGATTTGCTGAAGCCCTGGGGCGGCAAGTTTAATTTCGGCGATAAAGTGCGGGTACGCGGCATATCGCCCGAGCTCGATGGCGTGTACACGATACATGACACCATGAACCGCCGCCACCGCCACTGCATGGATGTGCTGACGCACATCAGCGAGAAATTTGATATTTTTCAGAAGGGCGTGAAAATTCAGAAAGTGGAAGAACAGCCTGCCTTCGCCAGCCGATAAACCGTTCGTTATTAATCTATAAAAAGCCCCGCGCCTCCTTTCGGAAGCGCGGGGCTTTTCGTTTATCAGGCCGAATGCTTATTTTGGCAGCGCCATTTTGAAGATGCGGAACGGGGCGCGGGGCTGGCCGACGCCCTGGTTCCAGCTGGCCGTTTTGTGGATGGCGGAAGTGGCCACGTAGAGCGTGCCGTCGGCGGTGAGGCTGTAGGTATCGGGCCATTGCAGACGGGCATCCTGCACCAGGGTTTCGATTTTGCCGGCGGGCGTGCGGCGCATCAGGGCGCTGTTTTCGAAGGAAGTGAGGTAGACGTTGTTGGCGGCGTCGATTTCGAGGCCGTCGGTGGCGGGGATTTCGCCCACGGTTTCGACCTGTTGCGCCAACTGCGCCTCGGTGAGGGCAGCATCGCGGAGGGCGGCGGTTTTGATGCGGTAGAGCTGGTGGCCGGTGAGCGGGCAGTAGTAGAGGTAGGCATTGTCGGTGCTGAGCGCAATGCCGTCGACGTTGAACTGGGCGGGCTTGCCCTGCAAGTCGAGCATCGGGTGGCCGGCGGCTTTAATGACGAGGCCTTTCTCCGCCTTCATCGAGGGATGCGAAGCCAGCAAGCGGCGCGATTTCAGGGTTTTCAAATCGGTAACCACCAGCGCGCCGGTGCCCGATTCGGTCAGGTAGGCGTAGTTATTCTGGAGGTCAATGCGCACGTCATTCAGGTAGGACTTGCGCGGGGCCACGGCCTCCGGGAACGGAATGGTGAGCAGCACCTGACCGGTTTTGGGGTCGGTTTTTACCAGCTTGGGGCCGCCGGGCACGGTGAATTTCAGGCCGGGCGCAGCAGGGTCCAAAATCCAGAGCATACCCTGTTTGTCGGTTTGCACGGTCTGGGGGCAAATCCAGTGCTTGAGAGGCTCGTTTTTCACCGAGTCGTTCCACAGGCACCAGCTGGCGTTGGGATAGGGCTTAAGCGTGTTATTGGGGCCGACTTCGGCGATGGGGTACGCGGGGTTGTAGTCCCAGCGCGGAAAGCAGGCGAAGATTTTGCCGCCCGGCTCCACGGCCACGCCCACCATCTGCGGGTCGGTGAATTCGGCCACGACTTGCAAGGGCGAGTTGGCCGGAGCAGCAGGGTTGGCAGTAGCAGTAGCATCGGGAGCGGCGGCCGAGCCGGCATTATTGCTGGCGGGCGATGAGCAGCTGCCCAGCAGCAGGCCGGTAGCGGCCAGCAGCGCGGCGCTTCCGGTGGCAAAAAGACGAGAAGAAAGCATGGCGTTTATGAGGATAGGGCGCAAAAAATACCCTCGCCGAACAGGGCGAGGGTATTTCATACGACCTAACAGGCAGGTTGTTTGGCTTTGATAACCGGCAGCTCTTCGCTAGCACAGCTTTGCTACTGACGCCCAACAGAATCGGAGGCCACAGGAGATGCTACTGCCGCTGCGGAATCACGAACAGCAGCGGCTCGCCGGTCCAGCTCGGCCCGCGAGGGTAAGGCCGGGGCCGGGTTGGCAGGAGCCACACGCACGGTTTCGGGCGCGGCAGTGGTGGTGGGCAGCGGGGCTGCCTGCGGGCCGGTTTCGATGGTGGTATTCAGCGAGTCGGCGGCGGTTTGGCTGATGCTGGAGATATGCTCGTCGGTGGTGGGACGGTTGAGGCCCAGGTAGGCCACCACGGCCAAAAACACCAGCACGGCCCCAATAGCGAGTATCAGGCCCAGTAAGGAGTTGCGTTTGGCGGGCGCGTTGGCAAAATCCGGGGCATCGTCATCGGCCAGGGGTTCGGTTTCCAGATAGCGGGAATCGCCCGGCGCTACCTGGGAATCGGCCGAAACGTTGGGCATGAACGCAACACCGAGCGCCGGCTCAAAAGCCTGTGCCTGGGCCTGTGCCTCCGCGCCGTGCGCCGGCAGCGGTGAGCCGGGCGGCGAATAACCCGAAAAAACCGATGAATTGGGTTGTGAAAGAGCAGCATCGGGCGCACCGGCTGCTAACGGAGCGGCCGAGGCGGGCAATGCCGGCGCAACGGGTGGAGTAAAAGCTGCCCCGCCGGAAGCATCGGGAGTAGTAGCCGCCGGCACTACGGGGCCGGGCGCGGCGGGCGTGAACACCAGCCGCTGCTTAAGCGCCTCAAACTCGGTGGGCGTGAGCGCCCCGGCATCGAGCATTTCCTTGAGCTGGCGCAGGGTATCGAGGGGCGACGAAGGGTTTTCCATTGAACAGTAATACGGCCGGGCGCGGGGCTAGTTTTTGCGGTCGAGGGCGGTGAGGCGGTCGCGGCGGCGCTGCAGGCGCAGGCGGTTCTGCTCCAGCACCGTGTTGGTGCCGATGAGCGTGACCGAGTCGGCGCGCGCCTGCGTGAGGTTTTCGGCGTTTTTCTTTTTCAGCTCCTCCATGCGCTTGAGGTTGGCCGTGGTGTTGCTTTGCAGGCTGAGACGCTCTTTTTCGAGGCGCTCTTTTTCCTTTTCAGAGGCTTTCAGCTTTTTTTCGCCATCGGCTACCATGGCGCGGTAGGCGCTGAGGCGGGCGGCCCCGGCGTAGCTCTGCACCATGGTGCGCAGGGCGTTGTACTCGGTGGCGGTTTTGTCGGGCGAGAAGAACGTGTTATCATCAAACCCACCGAACACCGACACCTCGGCCACCGAATCGGACGGGGCCGTGATGGTGGCGTAGAGGTCGACGAGCTTGCCCGAAATGCTGCTAGCGGGCACCTGGTGCGCCGTCAGCACGTCGCTTTTGCCAAAGCCCAGCACGCCGCCGCTCTTGAACTTGATGTTATAGCTGCTCTTCATCCAGCTCTGAAAAAAGTCGCGCACATCGGAAGACGTGCCATCGACCTGCACCTTAAAGGCCGGGCGAGGGCTTTTGTTGTAGCTCACGTCGCCGGGGCGCACGTCGTAGAGTTGGGCAGCGGCCGGGCGAGCAGCGAGCAAAGCCAGCATCAGCAGGCACAGAATATTGATTTTAGACATCGCAGCGGTTTTCGAAAGGCTATCAACTGGCCAAAAGTAAGGCCGGAGGCGAGCAATTCTGCCTAGTGGCGGCCGGCATTTGGTGGGAGCATGCTATTTCCGGCGTATTTTTAACGGCTCAACTCTTCCTTCTTGAAGCAGCTTTCCGTTTTTGTCTTGTTGTGCGTGTTCCTCTACAATCTGGTAGGGGCGTATCCGGTTGCGCTGTGGCGGCAGCACGCGTTTCGGCAGGCGGCGGAAAGCCAGCGGCGGGCGGACCTGCCCGACCAGGCCCTGGTGCGCGTAGCAGTAGCGCAGCCCGTTGCATCGCCGGATTTGGTGTGGCACGAGGCGCAGGAGTTCTCGTATCGGGGCCGGCTATTCGATGTGGTGCGCCAGCACACGCGCCCGGATTCCACCATCTATTTCTGCTGGCCCGACCAGGGCGAAGAACACCTGCTGGCCAGCCTAGCCGAGCATGTGCGCGCGTTTGCGCAGCCCGATGCCGGCACCCGCAAGTCGGCCCAAAAGGTGTTGGATTATCTGGCCAAGCTCTATTTATTGCCCGCCGCCGACAACTTTTCGCCGGCGTTTTTGCGCTTGGCCGACGGCCTGCTTTACCCGGCGTACGCGGCCGTTCCGTGTTCGCGCCCGCCCAGCGCGCCCTTTGCGCCACCGCAGTGGCGGGCGGCCGTCGCCTAGCTGGCCCGCGCCCGGCCTGGCTGGCTGCCAGCCATCAAACAGCTGTTTTGCTGAAGCTTACGCTCGGGTGCTACTGCGCCCATTGGGTGCGGCACGGGCGTGGCTGCTTCGCAGGGGCTTCCCCACTCCTCTTCTTATTGATAATGCCCCCGACTGGTCGTTTCGCCGTGAAACGGCCGGTTACCGGGGCTTTCTAACCGTTTTTTTCTGGATATGAAATCTTTCTATACCCGGTTGCTGCTGCTGGCGGCAATCGTCTTTTTGCGTGTGCCCGCGTGGGCGCAATACCCCGCCATTGGCACCGTGCTCGACCAACAGAGCCGGCAGCCGCTGGTGGGGGCCGTGGTTATCGTGCCCGGCCAAACCACCTCCGTTGCCACCGATGCCGAGGGTCGTTTCTCGCTGAGCGCGCCCACCGAATTCCGCGCCGTGCGCGTGCAGCTGCTGGGCTACCGGCCGCAGGAAGTGTCGCTGAAGGGAGCCGGCGTGCCCATTAATATTATGATGGAGCCCTCCAACACCGGCTTGAGTGAGGTGCAGGTGATTGGCTACGGCACCGGCACCGAGCGCAAGCTGCTGGAAACGCCGGCCGCACTTAGCATCGTGACGGAGCCGGAATTGCAACGCAACAACACGATTTTCCTGCAAAACACCCTGAACCAAGTGCCCGGTGTGCGCATGAACGTGCGCAGCGTGGCCTCGCAGTCGAACCTGGTTATCCGGGGCATTGGCGGCACGTATGGGCGCTTCGGCATTCGCGGCATCAAGCTGTACCAGAACGGGATACCGCTGTCGGAAGCCGACGGCACGACTTCGCTCGATGACTTGGACTACACCACGCTGGGCCGCATTGAAGTGATAAAGGGCCCGGCCTCGACGATTTACGGGGCGACGCTGGGCGGCGTGGTGTCGTTTCAGACGCGCAAGGCCGCGCCGGGCACGAGCCTGCAGCTGAGCACCACGGTGGGCCACTACGGCCTGCTGCGGACCAATACCGGCATCGGCGTGGGCACCGATAAGGTGAACCTGCTGGTGAACTACGGCCACCAGGAAAGCCGGGGTTTCCGCGACGCGCACAGCAACACTCGCAAGGACTACGTGACCGTGGCCGGCGATTTTTACGTGAGCGAGAAGCAGACGGTAAGCCTGCTGGGCACTTACACCAACGTGCACGACAACTTCGCCGGCGAGCTCGACAGCACCGACTACTTCACGAGCTACACCAAAACGGCCCCGGCCTACGTGAACAAAGACATTGGCGTGGATGCCGAAATCACCCGCCTGGGCCTCACGCACACCTACCGTTTCACCGGCAACTTCGCCAACACCACCAGCCTGTTCACCACCAACTCCTACTCGCTGAGCCCGGTGGAGCCCAACTTTGCGCACACCCAGCGCGGCAAGCGCGGCGTGCGCAGCGTGTTCACCTACGCGCCCACGCTGGGCAGCGTGCCGGTGCGCCTGGCGCTGGGCACCGAGTACCTGGCCAACCAGGACAACAATAAGCGCTACGCCATTTCGGCGGTGGGCGTGTCCGGGGCTATTACCTCCGACCAAGAAGTGAAGTCGACGCAGACCAACACCTTTGTGCAGGCCGAAGCCAACGTGACGGCCCACACCACTCTGACGGCCGGCGTGAGCTACAACGTGGTGACCTACGATATTCAGGACCTAATTCCGAAAGTGGCCCCGGCCCAGAGCCTGACCGGCTACCGGCAGTTCAAGCCCACCTATACGCCGCGCGTAGCGGTGCTGCATTCCTTCAACGAGCAGGTTTCGGTGTTTGCGCAGTACAGCACCGGTTTTTCACCGCCCATCAGCAGCCAGATTTCGCTCTCGACCGGCCCTATCAACCCCGATGTGAAGCCCGAAACCAACGAGAACTTCGAAATCGGTTCGCGCGGCCGCGTGCTGCGGAATTACATTGATTACGACGTGACGCTGTTCCGGATGCGCGTGAAAAACGGCCTCGTGTCGCAGACCAGCGGCGGCATTACCACCTTCGTGAACTCGGGTGAGTCGCAATACCAGGGGCTGGAGCTGGCCTTGTCGGGCAACCTCGTGCCTACTGAGGCAGCCGGCGTGCTGCGGCAGCTGCGCCCCTTCGTGCGCTACTCCTACACCGATGCCGAGTTCAAATCTTATAGATTGGGAGCCAATGATTTCAGCGGCAAGCAGGTCACGGGCTCGTTCCGCAACCTGTTCACCGGCGGCCTCGACGTGGATACCCGCTTCGGAGCCTACCTCAACCTGACGGCCCAGTACACCGACCGCACCCCGATGAGCGACAACAACGCCCGCTTCGCGGCGGCCTACTGGCTGCTCAACAGCAAAATAGGCGTGCGCAACAAGCTGTTCGGCCACTTGGGCTACGACGTGTACGCCGGCCTCGACAACATCGCCGACGTGCGCTACGTGGCCTCCGTGGCGCTCAATCAGGCCACGCCGGTGGGCAAGCCCACCTTCTACAATCCCGGCATGCCGCGCAACTGGTACGCCGGCACCAACCTGAACTACACGTTTTAGGCGAGCGTGATTTAGTAGAACGTCATGCAGAAAACCGTCATGCAGCGCGTTTTCTGATTCAATTCTCCCTTATCCAATGAAAAAACTCCTCTATGCCACCCTGCTACTGGCCGCGGTGGCCTGCAACCGCTTCAAAAGCGAAGAAACCGCCAGCACGCCGCCCGGAGCCGAGCGCATCGTATCGGTGTCGAAGCAGCTGACGGAAATGATTTTCGCGCTGGGTGCGGAAAACAAGCTCGTCGGCGTCGATTTATCGAGTACTTACCCGGCGGGCGCTAAGAAACTACCCACCGTGGGCTACCACCGTTTGCTCAACGCGGAGGGTATTATTTCGCTGAAACCCACCGTAGTGTACTCCGATGGCAACGTGGCCCCGGCGGCCGTGATGACGCAGCTGAGCGGCGTGGGCATTCCCATTAAGGAGTTCGCGCCGAGCAAAACCATTGCTGAAACCTGCCAGCTACTGCAGCAGCTCGGCGACCTGTTTGGCAAGCGCCCCCGGGCCGATTCGCTGGCCCGCCAGTTGACGGCCGACATGGCGCTGGCCGCCGAAAAGGCGAAGCAGTACCCCGCGCATCCGAAGGTGGTTATCATCCACTACGGCCTGCAAAAGAACATTTACCTGGCGATGGGCCAGAAAAGCACTGGCACCCAACTGGTGGCCTGGGCCGGCGGCGTGAACTCGCTGAACGCCAGCGAAGGCATGAAACCCATCAGCCCCGAGCTGATTGCCGAGGCCCAGCCCGACGTGATTCTGGCCACCGATTTCGGCTACGACCGGCAGGGCGGCCTGGAGAAATTCAAGCAGCTGCCCGGCGTGGCCCTTACGCCCGCCGCCAAAAACAACCGCATCTACCGCGTCGAGGAGCACGACCTGGTGTACCTCGGCCCGCGCACCGGCCAGAACGTGCTGCGCCTGCAGGAGTTGATTCATCAGAAGCCGTGAGGTTTGCTTGCCCGCGACCGGTCATACAAAGCGCAGCGAAGCATCTTTACCGAGAAAGCACACCCCCACGATTGGAATGGTTGCGCGGTAGAGATACTTGGCTGCGCGCTGCATGGCCGGTCAAATTAATTCAGCTTCATCCCCTTGAAACCCTCTCCCCGCCGCGTCCGGCTTTATTTCGGCATTCTAACCGTGGCCTTGCTCGGGGCGCTGATACTCTCGGCGCGGCTGGGCGCGGTGCCGCTCACGTTTGCGGAAATTGGCGGTTTCCTCGGCCCCGGCTCCACTCCCACCGCCCCCACGGCCGAGCTGCACCGGGCCGTGTTTTTCCAGATTCGGCTGCCGCGGGTGCTGCTGTGCGCAGCCGTGGGCGCAGCTCTGGCCATGTCGGGCACGCTGATGCAGGCGCTTTTCCGCAACCCCATCGTGGAGCCGGGCCTGATTGGCACCTCGGCCGGGGCGGCGCTGGGGGCAGCGGTAGTGTTCGTGCTGGGTAACTCGCTAAGCTGGGCCAATGTGCCGATACTAGGGGCGCTGGTGCTGCCGGCGGCGGCCTTCGTGGGGGCGCTGGCGGCCACGGGGCTGGTGTACCGTCTGTCGGCCACGGCAGCGGGCCGGGGGCGCGTGCCGGTTACCTCCATGCTGCTGGCCGGCATCGCGGTGAACGCGCTGGCGGCCGGTGGCACCGGTTTTCTCTCCTACATCGCCCGCGACCCGCAGGCCCGCTCCATCACCTTCTGGAGCCTGGGCAGCTTTTCGAGCGCCGACTGGTCCTCCTTTTACCTCGTGGGCACGGTTACGGCCGTGGGCGGACTGCTGGCCCGGCGCTACGCCAACGCCTTGAACGCCCTGCAGCTGGGCGAAAACGAAGCCGAATACCTGGGCATCGACGTGCGCCGGCTGCAAAACCGCGTGCTGCTGCTGAACACGCTGCTGGTGGCCGTGGCCACGGCCACGGTGGGCGTCATCGGGTTTGTGGGGCTGGTGGTGCCGCACCTGCTGCGGCTGCTGCGCCTGACTGACAATCGCACGCTGCTGCTGGGCTCGGGCTTGCTGGGAGCAGTGCTGTTGGTCATTTCCGACACGGTGGCCCGCACCATTATTGCCCCGGCCGAATTGCCCATCGGCGTGCTCACGGCGGTAGTGGGCGCGCCGGTATTTCTGGGGCTGCTGGCGAAGCACCGCATCGCGGGCCTCGGTTAGCGCCCATTTTTTCCTCTTAATATCTGGTGGCAACCCACCGCTTATTCGCCCGCTGAACCGTGCTTCGCCTCAACCATGCTTCCTTCGGGGTTTCGGGCAAAACCCTGCTCCACGATGCCACGCTGGCGTGCCGGCCGGGCGAAGTAACAGTATTACTCGGCCCCAACGGCGCGGGCAAAACCACGCTGCTGCGCCTGTTGGCCGGCCTCTACGCGCCCACCGAAGGCCGCGTGCAGCTCGATGGACACGACCTGCACGGCCTCGACCGCCAGGCGCTGGCGCGGGCGCGGGCCGTGCTCTCGCAGGAAATTCACCTGGCCTTCCCGATGACGGTGGCAGACGTGGTGCTGATGGGCCGCTACCCGCACTTCGGGCGCAGCACGCCGGCCCACGACCAGCGCATCGGCCAGCAGGCGCTGGCCACGCTGGGCCTCACGGCGTTTGCCGGCCGCGACTACGCGACCCTAAGCGGCGGCGAGGCCCAAAAAGTGCAGATGGCGCGTGTGCTGGCCCAAATCTGGGAGCCGCCGCTGGTCGGCAGCCGCGTGCTGCTGCTTGACGAGCCGGTGGCCAGCCTCGACATTCAGTACCAGCACCAGCTGCTGCAAGTGGCCCGGCAGCTGGCCCGCGAGCAGGCCATCGTGGTCACCATTCTGCACGACATCAACCTGGCCCTGGCCTACGCCGACCGGCTGGTGCTGTTGAAAAACGGACGGATTCACCAAATTCTCGAACAGCCATCGGCGCTGACGGATGTGCTGCTGCGCGAGGTTTTTGAGGTTGATTTGCGGGTGATTGCGAACCCGCTCACCGGGCAGCCGCTGGTGGTGTATGCCGGGCCGGCGGGGGCGGGTACAGGGTAGCGATGCAACATATGGCGTCGCTGCCTCCCTCAAACAGCTCTTTACCGCAGTTCCTGACGGTCGAAAGCGGCCTGCAAATCGTCGCGCATGGCTTGGAAGCGGGCGATGGCGGCGGCCAGAAACTCGTCGTCCAGCAACTCGCGCACCTCGGCGTCGGAGCCGGTGAGCAGGTCGAGCTCAGCTACTTTGTAGGTCTGCTCCAGGTTGCCCTGCTCCAGCTTCAGCAGGAACTTGCCGTTCCAGGCCAGGAGCGTGATTTTGACGGCGGGATGGGGAATATCGGCAACGTGGCGCATGGGACGGGGAAGCGGGTTTGGCAGCGGCCGCGAAGGTAGTAGGGCCGGGGCGGGCACGGTGCTTTTTCAGCAAAATTCGGGTGTTGCCCAACCTGTCGGCCCCGCGCCCGTAAATGCGCCTCCTGACGCCTCGTAGCGCGAACAGGTGGCTGTCATCCCACAGAAAAGGAGCCTTCCCCAATCGATTGGGGAAGGCTTTTTTTTGGGCCATCCCAATTATGCCATCTGGGCGGGGCGGGGCGCTATTATCGCAGCGCGGCGCGTAATTTTCGCCCATGAACAAGCTCCTTCTTGGCGCGCTGGCTTTGCTCCCACTCGCGGCGGCCGCCCAAACCACTCCCCCAGCTTCCGTCCTCACGCCCGAAAAGCTCTGGCAGCTGGGCCGCCTGGGCGAAATGGCCGTGTCGCCCGACGGCCGCACCGTGGCCTACACTGTCACCAAGTATAGCCTGGCCGATAACAAGGGCAATGCCGACATCTGGACGGTGCCCGTGGCCGGTGGGCAGCCGAGGAAACTCACTGACACGCCCGGCTCGGAAAATACCCTGAACTGGCGGCCCGATGGCAAGCTGACCTTTATTTCGGGGGAAAGCGGCACCGACCAGCTCTACGTGATGAGTGCCGATGGCGCGGGCAAAGCCAAGTTGAGTGAGTTTCCCGACCAGGGCTTGAGCAATCTGAAGTACGCGCCCAAGGCCAATTTCATTCTCTACACGCAGGACGTGAAGTCGAGCCCGACCACGCTCGATATGTTCCCGGACCTGCCCAAGGCCGACGCCAAAATCATCGACGACCTGAACTACCGCCACTGGAACGTGTGGGACGACCACCTCGCCAGCCACGTTTTCTTCCAGCCCCTCACTGCCAACGGCAAGCCCGAAGGCTATGGCAAGGACCTGATGCCCGGCGAGAAATTCGACTCGCCCCTGATGCCCGACGGCGGCGCCGAGCAACTGGCGTTTTCGCCCGACGGCTACCGCATTGCCTACACCAGCCGCAAGCTCACGGGCAAGGCCGAGGCCGAAAGCACCAACGCCGACATTTATCTCTACGATATTCACGACCAGAAAACGGTGAACCTAAGCGAGGGCCTGGGCGGCTACGATACCGAGCCCAGCTTCTCGCCCGATGGCCGGCAGGTGGCCTGGCTGAGCATGTCCACGCCCGGCTTTGAGAGTGACCGCAACGGCATTGTGGTGGTTGATTTAGCCAGCAAGAAGCGCGTCGATATCACCAAAGGCTCGGAGCTGAGCGCGGCCAACGTGCGCTGGAGCGCCGATGGCAAAACCATCTACTTCGTGGCGGTGGTGGCGGGCACCGAGCAACTGTTTTCGGTGCTAGGCAAGGGCGGCAAAATCCGCCAGCTGACTACCGGCGCGCAGAATTACAACGCCTTTGAGCTGGTGGGCAACAACCAAGTCGTGGCCAACCGCACCACCCTTTCGGCCTTCGCCGACATTGTGCGACTGGATTTGAAAACGGGCAAGGAAACGCCCCTCACCACCATCAACCAAGCGGAGCTGGCCGGTATCAAATTTGGCAAGGTGGAGGACCGCCGCGTAACCACTACCGACGGCAAGCAGATGCAGGTGTACGTGATTTACCCGCCCGATTTCGACCCCGCCAAAAAGTACCCCACGCTGCTCTACTGCCAGGGCGGCCCGCAAAGCCCCATCACCCAAAGCCAGAGCTACCGCTGGAATTTCCAGCTGATGGCGGCCAATGGCTACATTGTGGTGGCCCCCAACCGGCGCGGCCTGCCCGGTTTCGGCCGCGAGTGGAACGACGCGATTTCGGGCGACTGGGGCGGCCAGCCGATTAAGGATTATTTCTCGGCGATTGACGCCATCAGCAAGGAGCCGTTTGTGGACCAGGACCGGCGCGGCTGCGTGGGCGCCAGCTACGGCGGCTTCGCGGTGTACTACATGGCCGGCCACCACGCGGGCCGCTTCAAGACCTTTATTGCCCACGACGGCCTCTACAACCTCACCAGTTGGTACCCCAGCACCGAGGAAATGTTCTTTGCCAAGCACGACATGGGCGGCGCGCCCTGGGATGCCACGCCGAGCAAGTCGTACCAGGAATTCAACCCCCAGCTGTTCGCCAAAAACTGGGACACGCCCATCCTCGTCATCACCGGCGGCAAGGATTTCCGGGTGCCCGAGGGCCAGGCGATGGAGGCCTTCGGCACGGCGCAGCTGCGCGGCATTCCGAGCCGCTTTCTGTACCTGCCCAACGAGGGCCACTGGGTGCTGAAACCCCAGAACGCCATTCTGTGGCAGCGGGTGTTTTTCGACTGGCTGGGCCGCACGCTGAAACCCGACGGGCAGGCGGGTAAGTAGCATTGGCTGGTCGTTTTCAGCAAGGTTATTCAGTCGTTCGGCTGGGCTTGCTGGCTTTGGGGGTTTCTAGCCACACCTGCCTTTGGCCCGGGCGGGCGTTTTACCGGGTTGCTCGAACCGAATAAAACGCAATGCGCGCGCCGCTGACGGGGGGATTTTCATCCGTTGCCAGGCAAAAAAGCGATACCTTACAGGCAGGTTAGTTTTTTGAAATCAATTAATTATACTCTGCCCTGTAAACACCGGCGATATACCGGGAGTTGTGGGCGCGGAGGCAGCTATCGGCGGCTTTAAGGCCCGAAAACACCAATTATAAACAAGCCAAATAATGGCCTTCCGGGCCAGTCCAAACTACTCATGAAGGAAAGCGAGAAGCGTTACCGCCGGCTGATTGAAGCCAGCCAGGATTTGCTGGTGACCGTTGATTTGCAGGGCCACATCATCGACACCAACGAGGCGGCTGTGAAGCTGACTGGCGTGGACCGCGAGGCCCTGATGGGTTCCGATTTCTTCGCTTACTTCACCGAGCCGGGCGCGGTGCGGGCCTTGTACGGCGAGGTGCTAGCCCACGAGGCCGTCACCAACGCGCCCTGCACGCTGCGCCACGCCAACGGCACACTAACGGAGGTGCTACTTGATGGCACGGTGAACAAAGACGACCACGGCCAGGTGCTGGGCGCGGTGCTGGTAGCCCGCGAAGTGGCCGAAAAGAACTGGGCCACCGAGCTGGGCATCGCCAACAAGGAGTTGGCCTTTCAGCACAACGAGAAGGAAAAGCGGGCCGACGAGTTGAGCATCGCCAACGAGGAATTAGCCTTCCAGAACGACGAGAAGGAAAATCGCGCT
>JALYUH010000371.1 GCA_030853985.1 Bacteroidota bacterium
TATTTGGCTCGAATTCGACCCTATTTGGCTCGAAATCGACCCTTTTTGGCCCGAAATCGGGCCTATTTGGTTCGATTTCGAAGGGTGAATGGTCGAAATCGGTCCTCGCTTGGTCGAAATCGGGGGCGGGAGGTAGAGCGCCGGGCCACAGGTCGCCCAGCGTGAGGGTGCGCAGCTGTAGCGCCAGCCGCTCGGCGGCGAAAAAGCGGCGCACGAAATCGTTGGCGGGCCGGAACAGCAGCTCGCGCGGGGTGCCCAACTGCTGAATCTGCCCGCCATCGAGCAGCATGATGCGGTCGGCCAGCTCAAAGGCTTCAGTCACGTCGTGCGTCACGAGTATTACGGTCTTGGTTTTCAGCTCTTCCAGCTCCCGAAACTCGCGCCGGATGCTGGCCCGGGTGATGGGGTCGAGCGCGCCAAACGGCTCATCGAGCAGCACGATGGGCGGGTCGGCGGCCAGGGCGCGGGCCAGGCCCACGCGCTGCTGCTGCCCGCCCGAAAGCTGGGCCGGCAGCTGCCCGGCGTAGCGCGCTGGCGGCAGGTGCAGCCGCGTGAGCAGCGCCGCCGTGCGCGCCGCAATGGCGGCCGGCGCGTAGCCCAGCAGGCGCGGCACCACCGCAATATTCTCGGCCACCGTGTAGTGCGGCAGCAGCCCCACCTGCTGAATAACGTAGCCCATGCCGCGCCGCAGTACCTCGGGCCGCTGCTCACGCACGTCGCGGCCGTTGATTTCGACGGTGCCGCCGTCCGGCTCAATCAGCCGGTTGAGCAGCTTGAGGAGCGTGGTTTTGCCGCAACCGCTGGGGCCCAGCAGCACCAGCGTTTCGCCGGCCGCCACCGCAAACGACACGCCCTGCACCACGGCGTGCGGGCCGAACGACTTGCGCAGCTGCGTGGCGCGGATGGTAATGGGCGAATCGGGCTGGGACATGGCGGGGGGCGGGCCGCAAAGTAAACCCGGCGGGCGCTACGGAGTTACAGTAGCTCGCAAACTTCCGCGCGCTTAGTTCATCTGCTTATGTCGTTTCGCTACCTTCTTGTTGCCCTCGGCACCGTGCTGCTGGGCCTGGCCGCCGGCCCGGCGCACGCCCAACGCAACCCCGACCGGGCCAAAGTACACACCTTTATCCTGCCCAATTTCCACACCGAAGGCGGCCCCACGCTGCCCCAGGCCCGCGTGGTGTACGGCACCTACGGCCACCTCAACGCCGCCCGCACCAACGCCATTCTGCTGCCCTCGCACTACCTGGCCGACCACCGCGGCTACGAGTGGCTCATCGGCCCGGGCAAGACCCTCGATACTACCAAAGTCTTTCTGGTGGCCACCGAGCTGTTCGGCAACGGGCACTCGTCGTCGCCCAGCAACACGCCCGAGCCCTTCCACGGCCCCCGCTTCCCGGTCATGACCATCCGCGACAACGTGGCCGCCGTGCACCAGCTGCTTACGCAGGAGTTCAAAATCATCCACCTGCGCGCCATTATCGGCTTTTCGATGGGTGCGCAGCAGGCTTTCCAGTGGGCCGTGAGCTACCCCCCCTTCGCCGACCGGCTGGTGGCTACCTCGGGCACGGCCAAAACCTACCCCCACGGCATCGTGCGCCTCGAAGGCCAGATTGCCGCCCTCACCGCCGACGCCGCCTTCCAGAACGGCGACTATACCACGCCGCCCACCAAGGGCATCGAGGCCTTCGCTACCGTTTGGACGGCCTGGCTCTACTCGCAGGAGTGGTGGCGGCGCGAGCTGTGGAAGGCCGGCAGCAAGCCCGGCACCACCTTCGAGCAGGTGCTGCACGAGTACCGCACCAACTTCATCCCCGGAGCCGATGCCAACGACCTGATTTTGCAGATGCGGACCTGGGAATCGAACAACGTGGGGGCCACCCCCGGCTTCGGCGGCGACGTCGAAAAGGCCCTGCGCAGCATTAAAGCGCCCATTCTCTACATGCCGTCGGAGACGGACCTCTACTTCCCGCTCACCGATGCGCGCTACGAAGCCGCCTTTATTCCCGGCGTGGTGCTGAAGCCCATTCCGTCGCTCTGGGGCCACACCGCCGGGGCCGCGCCCAACCCCGCCGACGCGAAGTTTCTGAACGACAACATCGGGCAGTTCCTGGCGCCACCGCGCCGTTGAAGCGCCGCTGATGCGGGATAGAGACGCACTGTTTTACGTCTCTACCCCCTCCCTTTCAATTTACTCGAAGGCCACTGGCGAAGCGGCAGCTACCAAAGCCGGATGTCCGTCATGCCCGCCGGAATGGGCGGCTGGCTACTGAAGCCCAGCACGCACCAGTCGGCCTCGATGCCGAAGTTGCCGCCTGGCAGCACGTAGCTCACCCAGCGCGTGATGGTGCGGCCAGTGTAGTCGTTGGCCTCGCGGCTGAATTCGCGCAGCAGCAAAACATCACCCACCTGAAAATCCTCGTCGTTGCGGCGCACGTCGAATGGCTTGTGGCCGGCCCGCACCGCCGCGAAGCAGTCGGGCCACAGCGGCAGCTCGTGGGTGTGCAGGTGGGTCGGGTCGGAGGCGTGAAATTGGGGCGCGAAAGTTTCGGCCGTCGGAGTCAGGGAAGTAGTCATCGGAATAAGGGGGAGGGGAGGAGCCCAGGGCTGGGCCAGCAGTGCCGGTTTGGGCAGGGTTGGCCGCCAGGAATTCGCTCGGTTATAACAAAATTATTTACTCAATATACTGGATAAAAGCCGAGGGCAAGCGCAAGTAACAACAAGGAAATCAGCAACGTTCCTGCGGATACGTTTGCGCTAATCTGACTCCGGCCCCAACTGCCGCGCCCCGCCGCTGTCCGAATAAATGGCTGCCATAGCAGTTATTTACCGGCCATGCCTCGCGGCGGCCGCCATGTTTTTCTTCCCACCTCTCTTCTCTTTCACCCATGCTTAAATACCTATTCGCCCTGCTATCGGTGCTGGCGCTGGCCCGTCCCGCCGCCGCCCAGATGTACTCCCGCACCGACCCGTTTGCCCACACCTTCAGCATTGTGGCGCGCGACCCGGCCACCGGCGAAATGGCCGTGGCCGTGCAAAGCCACTGGTTTTCGGTGGGCACCTCGGTGAGCTGGGGCGAGGCCGGCGTGGGCGTGGTGGCTACCCAGTCGTTCACCAACAAATCCTTCGGCCTGCGCGGCCTGGCCCTGCTCAAAAGCGGCAAAACGGCCCAGCAGGCCCTCGATGAGCTGTTAGCCAACGACGACGGCCGCGACGTGCGCCAAGTGGCCATCCTCGACAACCAGGGCCGCGTGGCCACCCACACCGGCACAAAGTGCGTCGATATGGCCGGCCACCAGCAGGGCGCGCAGTTTTCGGTCCAGGCCAACATGATGCTGAATGCCACCGTGTGGCCCGCCATGGCCGCCGCCTACGAAGCCAACGCCCGGCTGCCCCTGGCCGAGCGCGTGCTGGC
>JALYUH010000373.1 GCA_030853985.1 Bacteroidota bacterium
GTGCAGGCCTCGGCCGTGCGCATCATCGGCCTGAACGCGGGCCTGATGCTGCCCAACCGGCGCTGGCGCGTGGGGCTGGGCGGCTACACGCTCAGCCGCAGCTACGGCGATTTGTATGTGTACCAGGTCAAAAACGGCAAGCGTACCAAAAAGGTCATCGATACCCTCACCCCGCAGCTCGACCTCACGTACTTCACGCCCAATGTCAGCTACGTGTTTTTGCAGCGGCGCTGGCTCGAAATCAGCCTGCCCGTCGAGTTCGGCCTGGGCCACAGCCACTACACCGAAACCAACCAGAACGGCCAGCTGAAAACCGATACCCGCGGCCTGTTCTTCCCCGTCGAGGCCGGCCTGAACGTGCTGGTGAAACCCTTCCGCTGGTTGGGCGTGAGCGGCAGCCTGGGCTACCGCAAGTCGGTATTCGAAATCGATTACAAGGAAGATTTCGACGGCCTGTACTTCAGCTACCGCCTCAACGTGTTCGTGGGGGCCATCTGGCGCGACTGGCGGGCCTACCGCCTGCAGCGTCGCCCGGCCATTGTGCTGCCCGTGAAAACCGCCGAATAACCTGTCGTCCCATCCCGAAGGCACTCGCCGCCCGTATCTTCGGCAGCACTCGTTTTTCCTGCTGATTTATGGCCGTACTGCTACCGTTTTCTGCTGTTTTATTGACTGGCCGCGCGTGGCTGCTGGCCGCTACCGTGGCCGTAGTTGCCCTGGCCGCCCCGGCCCGCGCCCAGGTTCCGGCCGCGCCCGCCGAAGTCCGCTGCCTGATGCTGCCCATCGCCCCTGCCCAGCGCGTGCAGCTCGCATCGCTGGTTGTGGAAGCGCGGGTGCGCGACGCCCAAAGCTTCTGGGATGCCGGCCGGCACCGCCTCTTCACCCGGCACCGGCTACAAGTGTTTTCGCTGCTGAAGGGCCAGCCCGCCGATACCACCGGCCTCGTGCTGCTCACCGAAGGCGGCCGCTTGGGGCTCGACCAGCAGGTTCTCACCAACACGCTGCAGCTCGCGCCCGGCCAGCGCGGCGTGTTCTTTCTCGCGCCGGCCGCCTGGCCGGGCCTGTCCGCTACTGGCCGCCCACTCACGCCCGTGGGCAGCCAGCAAGGCTTCATCGAAGTGAATCCCACCGATGGCACCGCCACCGAGCCCTTCCGCACCTACCCGGCCCTCGATGCCGCCTTTTACCAGCAGCTGGCCAGCCTGACGGGCCAGGCGCGGCGGGTGCTGCAACCGCTGCCCGCGCTTCTGAAGTCCGCTGCCGCCCGGCCCGCGGGCACGCTGGCCCCGTTGGTGACGGGGCTTAGCCCGCTGAGCTTGCCGGCCGGGGCGGGCGCGGTGCTCACCATCACGGGCAGTGGCTTTGGCAGCAGCCGGGGCACCGGCTTCGTCGAGTTTCGCAATGCCGATGATGGCGGCAACACCCGCGTGAAAGCCCGCGAAACCGACTACCTGGCCTGGACCGATACCCGCATTCAGGTGCGGGTGCCCTCGGCGGCCAGCGGCGGCCGGCCGGCCGGCTCGGGCGCGGTGCGCGTAACCACTGCCGGGCAATTGCAGGCCGAAAGCTTTGCCGCACTCACCGTCATCTACGCCCTCACCAACGTGGAAAGCACCGATGGCACCCTGCTCCAGCGCCCCAACCACGTGGCCCAGAATGCCAGCGGCGGCCTCAGCTTCCAGCTCGGCCCCAATTTCGTGGCGGGCGCGGCGGCGGCCTGGCAGCGGGCGCTAGCGTCTTGGCGCTGCAACACGGGCATGAACTGGGACGGGGCCGCCGGCCCCAGCAATGCCATTGCCGACGATGGGGTGAACGTGGTGGCCTTCGACCAGGGTGCCCAGCTGCCCACCCTGGTGCTGGGCCGCACCACCAGCTACTACCGCGGCTGCTACGCCCCCGATGGCTCGGTCGTGTTTTGGGTGAAGGAAATCGACATGCAGTTCGACGATGCGGCCAACTTCCAGTTTGGCCCGGCCAATGCCATCAATCCGCAGGTTGATTTTGAAACCGTGGCCGTGCACGAGTTGGGCCACGCCCAGCAGCTGGGCCACCTCATTCTGCCCGGCGCGGTGATGCACTACGCCGTGGCCCGGGGCCAGAACACCCGCACCCTAAGCGCCGCCAGCGACATTGCCGGTGGCCGGCAGGTACTGCGGGTGCGCAGCTTTCGCAACCTGGGCTGCGGCGGGCCGGCGCTGCTGCCCGCCCCACTCACGGCGCTGGCGGGCAGCTACGCGGATGGCCTTACCCTCAGCTGGAGCACCCGCGACGAGTGTTTCCTGAGCAGCTTCGTGGTGGAGCGCAGCGCCGGCCCCGATACCACCGCCTGGCAGCGCGTGGGTACGGTGGCCGCCCGCCCGCCCGCCGCCCAGTATAGCCTCACCGATGCCCAGGCCCCCGCCGGCCTGCACTACTACCGCCTGCGCCTGCTGCGCCCCGACGGCTCGCTCGACAACGCGGCCCCCGTGCTGCTCAGCTCCGAA
Source organism: Bacteroidota bacterium (assembly GCA_030853985.1). GTDB lineage: Bacteria > Bacteroidota > Bacteroidia > Cytophagales > Hymenobacteraceae > Hymenobacter. The sequence continues at coordinate 2,484 of JALYUH010000373.1, forward strand.
GGGGCCACGGCCATCATCTTTCCCAACCCCGTGGTGGGCAACCTGCTCCAGTTTCAATACCCGGCCGCGGCGGCGGGCGTAGCAGCTTTCCGGGTGTATGACGAGCAGGGCCGCCTTGTGCGTGCCGTGGCCCTCAACGTGTTGGCGGGCCTTAGCCTGCTTAGCCTGGAGGTGGCCGGAGTGCGCCCCGGCCTCTACCTGCTGCGTTGGCAGGATGCCCAGGGTGGCACCGGCAGCCGAAAATTCGTGCGGGAATAATGCCCGGCGGCTACAGGCTGCGGCCGGGGGGCGCGGCCACAACCAGCGCGGCCGGGGCCACCACGTAGCGGCCCAGCTGCGCCTCGTCGAGGTTGCCATTCAGCCATTCGCTTTCGATATTAGCCCCCAGCTTTTGGTAGAAGGCGATGGCGGGCTCGTTCCAATCCAGCACCTGCCACTTCATGCGCACGGCGCCGATGGCGCGGGCCTCGGCCACTACGGCATCGAAGAGCAGCCGGCCCCAGCCGCCGCGCCGGGCGGCCTCGGTCACCACCAGGTCTTCGAGGTAAAGCATGCGGCCTTTCCAAGTCGAGTAGGCCGTGTAGTACAGCGCCAGCCCGATAATTTCGGCGGCCTCATTCTCCAGCACGAAAAAGCGAAAGATGGGCTCCGGCCCAAACCCATCGCGCTGCATGGCGGCCAGCGTGTTGGTTACGGCCTCCGGGGCCTTCTCGTATTCGGCCAGCTCCCGAATCAGGCCCAGCACCTGGGGCAGGTCGGCTTCCACGCCGCGGCGCAGCATAACATTACTTTCCATCAGAAAACAGCATAAAATTCCTTGAAAAAAATCGGGTCGCTACTGCCGAAGCAATAGCGACCCGAAAAGCAGCTGAGACACCGCAAGCCAATAAAATCAGCGAAATCACGGTTAATCAGCCAAAATCAGCAATTACATCTGCGGCTGCATTTTTTTGATATCCTCCGTGGCATTCACCGAGTTCAGCTCGCGGAATTGCGCCGGCTGCTTGGCGCCCTTGGTGGTGTCGGGCGCGGCGGGCAGTTCGGGCAGCTTGGCCGTAACGACGTCGTCCTCGCTATCAACCGAGGGGCCGCACGAAGGCAGCGTAAGCGACAACAGAGCAGCGGCCAGCAGGCCGGGGAGAAGCGTTTTTTTCATGGGTGAAGTTGCAAATAGGGCCGCAAGTTACGCACGCCCGGCGGCTTGCGCTGCGTGGGGCCGGCCATTGTTCTGGCAAGGCCTCCGGAAAATTTCATGCTGCTGGCCAAGTCCTGAAACCGGTCGGAAATACCCGACTGCCTTTGGCGGAGTCGCTCAAATCACAAACCTTGGGGTATTCCACTCCTGCACTCAATCAGCTTCCGGTAATTCGACCCGGTACCAGGGCACTCCCAGAAACCCGGGGCGCACGACCACGCAAACCCCGGCCTCTTCCTCGGCATGCACATAAACGTGGTAGCTGACCGATACTTCGCGGGCTGTTGCTAACGGCCCCCAAGCACTAAGTTTGAGCGCGTAAAAATTCTGATACTTGCCGTGCGACATACTCCGGTTCAAGACCTGCGGGCTGAATACCTGGCCCGCAGCCGTGTCGTATGCAACATTGGCCATTGCGCAAGCAATGTAGCCATACAGCAACGCCACCGCCAGCAACAAGCCCGCCAGCGTGAAATTGAGGCCGGGCTGCCGCAGAAACCGCCGGCTACCTCCTGCCAGCAGCAGCAGTAGCAGCAGCGCCACAGCGGCCGAAAATGGCCACATAGGACTATGAGCCACGATTTCGTAGTAGGAATAGCAGGATGCCCACATCCCCGCGATGGGCGCTCCAATAGCCAGCAGCACCGCAGGATAGCCGTTGTCATCGCTGCCATCAAGGCGCAGCAGCCTCGGATACCACCACAGGGCCCCCACCGCCACCACGGGCACCACCAAGCCGGCCGTAATGCTCCATTCGGTTGGCTCGGGCAGCAGCCACAAGTACAGCCCCGTTAGGATGCCAATGGCATTCAGCCACCGGGCTACCCGCTGGGCTTGTTTGAGGGCCCGCAGGCGCTCAGCCTCATTCACGCCGATGTCGGGATTGGCCAGCAGGGCTTTTTTTGCCTGCCGAACGCGCTCCCGCTTCGCGCGGTCGGCCACCTGCTTCTCGTCGGGCGGGGCGGCGGCGGCCGGGAGTTCAGTAAGGGCCTCGGTAGCGGCCAGTTGGCCGTCGGGGGCCGGGGTAAGTACCAGCATTTTATCGCGGCAGCAGGCGGCCAGCCACTGTTCAATTTCCCGATACCGCTCGATGCTGGAGCCGAAGCTTATATCCTTCGCGGTCGGGTTCTTGAAGTGAATATGAATGATGGAATGCCTGGAATTGGTGGAGTAGCTGGCGATATCATCCGGCGCGCACGTTCTGGTGCCCGAGCGGTCGGTGTATTCCAGCTGGTCGGGGGCCAGCGTAAAACATTCGGTGCCAGCATTGGCAAAGCCAAAGGCCACCCAGCAGCCAATAATAATGATGAGCAGCGCCAGTATCAGCGCAGACCAGCCCCCCGGCGACGTGCCCCGGATGTAATACAAAAAGGCCGCGATGATGCCTACCCCAATGGCCGGCTGGAGCACGTAGGCCGAAATGCGGGATAACCGGGTGCGGCCGTATTCCCGAATCGGGCTGGCCGGTGGGGGAGGGGAGGACTCAGCCGGGAATATGGGCGACAATGGCAAGTGCGGAAAGAAAAGGCAGCACGGATAAATCCGCTTTCGGGTGGCAATATGCATCCGGCAAGCGCCGCCCGCCTTTTGCCGTCCGCTTACCTTTGCCGGCCCATGCCCATTTCCCTTTCCGTCGTCATCATCACCTTCAATGAAGAAGCCAACATTGCCCGCTGCCTCGAAGCGCTGGGCGACGTGGCCGACGACGTGTTGGTAGTCGATTCTTTCTCCACGGATAACACCGTCGAAATCTGCCGCCAGCACGGCGCGCGCGTCATCCAGCACGCCTTCGCCGGCTACGTCGAGCAGAAAAACCACGCCACCAGCCAGGCCCGGTTCGACCATGTGCTGCAGCTCGATGCCGATGAAGTCCTCACCAATGAGTTGCGCCAGGCCGTGCGAGAAGCCAAGGCCGACTGGCAGCACGCCGCCTACTCCCTGGCCCGCCTCACCAACTACTGTGGGCACTGGGTGCGCCACGGCAGCTGGTACCCCGACCGCAAGCTGCGCCTCTACGACCGCCGCCTGGGCCGCTGGACGGGCCTGCTGTTGCACGAAAAATTCGAGGTGAGCCCCGGCCAGACCATCGCCCCGCTCGCCGGCCACGCCCTGCACTACAGCTACCCCAGCATCGCCCAGCACGTCGCCCAGCTCAACAAGTTCACCAGCATTACCGCCCAGGAGCTGGCCCTGCGCGGCAAAACCGACGTCGGCCTGTTTCACCTACTGCTCAAGCCCCTCTGGAAATTCGTGCACGGCTACGTCTTCCGCCTTGGCTTTCTCGATGGCTTCGCGGGGCTGTGCATCGCCGGCATCTCGGCCTGGGGCGTGTTCCTGAAATTTGCCAAGCTGAAAACCCGCACCGAACGCGCCCCCGCATGAGCCCGGCCACTACGCCCACCTTCCTCGTCTCGCGTACCGATGCCATCGGCGATGTCGTCCTCACGCTGCCCGTGTGCGGCCGCCTGAAAGAATTGCAGCCCGGCTGCCGCGTGGTGCTCATCGGCCGCAGCTACACCGCTGCCGTGGCCGCTGCCTGCCCGTGGGTGGATGATTTTCTGAACCTCGATGAACTGCAGTTGCTGCCCGAGCCGCAGCAAGTTGCAGCCCTGCGCCAGTTCGGCGCGGCCGCCATTGTTCACGTCTTTCCCAATCGGCTGCTGGCCCGGCTGGCGCAAAAAGCCCGTATTCCCGTGCGCATTGGCACGCGCAACCGCTGGCAGCACTGGCTCACCTGCAACCGGCTGGTGGCCCTCAGCCGCCGCCACTCGCCCCTGCACGAAGCCCAGCTGAACCTGCAGCTGCTCCAGCCCCTTGGCGGCGCGCCCGAAACGCCGCTGGCTGCCGTGGCCCCGCTCGTCCGCCTCGAAGCCGCCGAGCCGCTGGCCGCAACCTGGAAGCAGGTACTCGCCCAGCGCCGCCCCGGCCAGCTCAACGTCATCCTGCACCCACGCAGCCGGGGCAGCGCCCGCGAGTGGGGCCTGGCCAATTTCGCCCAACTCGCCCAATTGCTGCACGCGGCCGGCCACCGCGTCTTCATCACCGGCACGGCGGTGGAAGGGGAGGAGCTAGCCGGCTGGCTACTCGAAAACGCCGCTTATCTCGCCACCAATCTCACCGGCCAGCTCAGCCTCCCGCAGTTCATGGCTTTTATTGCTGCCGCCGATGGCCTCGTGGCCGGCAGTACCGGCCCGCTGCACCTCGCCGCCGCGCTGGGACGCCACGCGCTGGGCCTGTTCCCGCCCATCCGGCCCATGCACCCCGGCCGCTGGGCTCCGTTGGGTCCGCACGCCGAGTATCTGGTCTTCGATAAGCCCGCTTGCCAGGACTGCCGCGCCCAGCCCGCCGCCTGCACCTGCATCCGGGCCATCGAGCCGCTGGCAGTGGCCACCCGGGTGCTGGCCTGGCAGCCTTTGGTGGGCACATAAGTTCCGCTTTTCGTCGACAAACAAAGCGGTATTCATCTAGTTAGTTTGCTGCTTGCCGGTTTTTGTGCAACCTAGGCAGCGTTGCAATCCGTACATCGGGCACCGGGCCGTGTGTCGTGCGCTGCTGGGTGCAGCTCCGTTGGGCTGCAGCCAGCCGTTCGGGCATGGCAGGCAACTCACCCACCCTTTACTCGCGAGTAGTCGCTGCCTGCCCGGCATCTGTTCTAATCCCCCTATTCTTTCGTAGGTTTCGACCTGCAATTTTCCCCGCCCCAGTATGAGCGATTCCCCCGAACGGGTTAAACTGAGCAAAGAGGAAAAAGACCGCCGCTTTCAGGCCGAGCTGATGCCCGTGCTCGACCCGCTCTACAATTTTGCCTATCGCCTCACCCTCGACGAGGACGACGCCAACGATTTGGTGCAGGAAACTTACCTCAAGGCATACCGCTTTTTCGAGTACTTCGAGCCCGGCACCAACGCCAAGGCTTGGCTGTTCCGCATTCTCAAGAACTCGTTCATCAACGACTTTCGCAAGAAGAGTAAGCAGCCCGCTAAGGTCGATTACAGCGAGATTGAGGGCTATTACAACCCCGATGACGTAGAGGCCGAAGGCGAAATCGGAGCCTCCTCGTCCGACATGCGCCAGCAGTCGACCCGCGACCTTATCGGCGATGAGGTGGCCAGCGCCCTGAATTC
>JALYUH010000389.1 GCA_030853985.1 Bacteroidota bacterium
CTGCGTGGACGCCAGATGGGCATGACAGCGGCGAAAACTGCTCACCGCATCACGCCCGCCAGCGTGGGGTGTGCAGCGGCCGCCACAAAAAATCGAATGGGCTTAGGACTTGCTCAAGAAAGTGCGCGAGTAGCGCAAAATGGCCTCGGAGGTTTCGGGCCGCGGGTTCCGACGTACGCCGTCGAGTGCCCGCTGGGCCAAAAGGAGGTCGGCGCAGCTGGCGGCCAAGTCCGGGTCGTGCTGCAATGCCTCCTCTACCTCGCGCTGCCTTTCAACCGGCAATTCGTTGTACACATACTGGAGCAGGGTCGAATACGGTAAAGTTTGAATCATAGTGATGCAAGGAATTTGCGGTCATCTTTTTCCGCAGGTTAATCAGCGCGTAGCGCATCCGGCCCAAGGCCGTGTTGATGCTCACGCCGGTTGCGTCGGCAATTTCCTGGAAGCTCATGTCGCCGTAGTGGCGCATGAGCAATACCTCCTTTTGGGCAGCAGGCAGTTCCTGGATTAACGCGCGCAGGCGGGCGTGGGTTTCTTCGCGGGCCAGGATATCGTCCGGGCCGTCGTCGGCAATGGTGAGGGTGTTGGCCAGCCGGTCGTTGTCGGTGAGGCTGATATGGGGCGTGCGCTTGTGGCGCCGGAACGAGTCGATGGCCAGGTTGTGGGCAATGCGGCAAATCCAGGGGGCAAACTTGCCTTCCTCGTTGTAGCGCCCGCCTTTCATGGTATGAATGGCCTTAATGAAGGTATCCTGCAAAAGGTCCTCGGCCACTTCCTCATCGCGCACGATGAGCAGGATGGTCGTGAACACACGGCTGCGGTGACGCTCCAAGAGGAGGCCGAAAGCAGATTCCTGGCCAGCCAGGTAAAGCGAGATGAGCGCGGAATCGCTCGGTTGCAAGAGGTCCATAAAGGGCTACGGTGAGAAGGGAACGTAGAGCTTTAGGCCATAGTATGCAGTTACCGGTAAATTATTGGGGGCTCCGCGGGGACTTGACTGTCAGGCCGCTGGAATCTGTTCAAATGTAGAGAAACGCCGTGCACTTTCGCAATAGCCGTTGTCAAAAAATGACAAAATATTTTCGTCAATTTCAAGCAACCTTCCGCAAAACTTCATCTGGGCCGTTTTTGTGGTTTTGGGCGTAGCCAAACCGACGAAAAAAGTTTCCATTTGGCGCAAAAGATTTGGCGCATTGGGTCGTTTTACTGGGCCAGCCAGTGGTAGGCGGCAGCTTCATCGGTGAAAAGGGCAGTGAGGTAGCCTTGTTCGAGCCGCGATTTGGAACTGATAGTGGCCACCGAACTATCAGAGGCCTCCTGCTGGGCGCGCAGGGGCGAAACCAGGAAGGCAATGCGCACGGGCGTGGCATAGCGGCCCACCAGCCGCGGGAAAAAGTCGTGGTCCATCCAGTGAGCGAGGGCGGGAGTGGCTAGCTCCTCGCGGCGACGCAGGTCGAGCAGCCACTGGCAGCAGCCCAGCGCATCGGCGGCGGCCAGAATGGCAAAGTAGCCGTCGTGCAGTTCCGTTTCGCTGATTTCGCGCTGCCAGCGGGCCACTACGGCCGGCAGGTCGGGGCGGGGCGTGATGTCGAGGCCGAAGTTGGGCATAGGTAGGGCAGAGGCAGGGTACGACGCAAGATAGCCGAAACGCTCGTAAAACCAGGCCGCGTGTTGGCCGGGGCTACCTTTGCCGCTGGCCGCCCGTACAGGTGGTTTCCTGTCTATGCTGCCTTCTGCTGATTCGGCCCCGGCCCACGACCCGTACGCGGCCCTGCGCGTGCCCGATTTTCGCCGGCTGGTGTCGGCCCGGGTGCTGCTCACGGTAGCTACCCGCATCCAGGGGCTGGTGGTGAGCTGGCAAATTTACCACCTCACCAATAACCCGCTGGCGTTGGGGCTCATTGGGCTGTCGGAGGCCGTGCCCAGCATTATTGTGTCGCTCTATGCGGGCTACGTGGCCGATTCGGTGCCGCGCAAGCGCATTGTTGTGCCGGCCCTGGTACTGCTACTGCTGTGCGCGGTGGCCCTGGCCGTGCTGGCCAGCCCCTACGGCATCGGGCTGCTGGCCAAAGATTCGCTCTACACGCTGCCGCTGTACGCGGTGATTTTTGTGAGCGGCATCGCGCGGGGCTTTATGGGGCCGGCGCTGTTTTCGTTTATGCCCCAACTCCTGCCAACGCGCAACCTGCTCCCCAATGCCGTGACGTGGAACTCAACCAGCTGGCAGGCTTCGGCGGTGCTAGGGCCAGCAGTGGGCGGCTACCTCATTGCCACCATCGATGTCGCCAATTCCTACATCGTGAGCACGGTGCTGCTGGCACTGGCGCTGATGCAGTTTGCGCGCATCGCGGGCCGGGCACTGCCGCCGACGGAAGGCCAGCAGCTCAACCTGAAAGACAGCGTGCTAAGCGGACTACGCTTCATTTTCAGCAACCAGCTGGTGCTGGCAGCGCTGTCGCTGGATATGTTCGCGGTGCTGTTTGGCGGGGCAGTGGCGCTGCTGCCGGTCTTTGCATCGGATATTTTGAAGGTGGGCGCTACCGGTTTCGGGCAGATGGAGGCGGCCCCGGCCATCGGCTCGGTGCTAATGGCGGTATTCCTCACCTACTTCCCGCTGAAGCGCCGGGCCGGGCGCAAGCTGCTGTGGGCGGTGGCAGGCTTTGGGCTGGCCACCATCGGCTTCGCGCTATCGAAAAACTTCTTCCTGTCGCTGTTTCTGCTGTTCCTGACGGGCGTGTTCGATTCGGTATCGGTAATTGTGCGCTCGACACTCATTCACCTCTACACGCCGGAGTACATGAAGGGCCGGGTATCGGCGGTGAATAATATCTTCATCGGCTCCAGCAACGAGATTGGCGCGTTCGAGAGCGGCGCGGCGGCGCGGCTGCTGGGCACGGTGCGCTCGGTGGTATTTGGCGGGCTGATGACGCTGCTGGTGGTGGCCGTCACGGCCTGGAAAGCCGATAAGCTGCGCAAGCTGGAATCGGGTACGAAGTAGGAGCGCGATTGAGCCAGTGCTTAGTGGGCAGAGGCTCCGTGACAATTATTTTACCGCACTGCCCGGTGGGTAGAGCACCTGGCGCATTTGTCCCATATCTCTGCACCCTGGGTAAAGGCCCCGGCGAATCTTTCCGGAGGCTGTGTCCTGTTTTAGCCAGCTGATGATTCGCCAGCGGCTCCGGCTACCAGTGCCGCGTACTGCTCCGGCGTATCCACATCGAGCAACCCGGCCGGAAAGTCCACCCGCCCCACGGCCCCGCCTAGGCCCGCAATGAGGCGCACTGCTCCCTGCTGCCCCTGCAACTGAAGAAGCTCCGGTAGCAGGGCACGGTCGAATACGGCTGGCACGCCGAGCACGTCACCGTAAGCGGTAGCCACGATGGGCGATTGGGTTTGCTGCTGCTGCGCCACTAGTTGCCGCAGCAACTCGGGCGTTATCAGGGGCTGGTCGGTGAGCATGATGAGCACGGCGCGGGGCTGCGCCGGGGCCAACGCCGCCAGCCCGGTTTGGATGGAGGAAGCCATCCCGGATTCCCAATTCTGATTTCGCACGGCCTGAATTGGCAAGTCCGAAATCTCCCCAATCAATTCCTCGTGCAAAGCACCGGTTACCAGCACGATGGGCGCGCAGCCACTGGCCACGGCGGTTTCGGCGGCGTGGCGGAGTAGGGTGCGGCCATGATAGGGCAGGAGTTGCTTGGGCCGGCCCATGCGGGTGGAAGCGCCAGCCGCCAACAACAGCAACGCCACCGGCCTCGACGAAGTGGGAGCGGTGGCGTTGGGTTCAGAAGAAGCTGATTCAACCATTAAACAGCTTTCGCACCCAGAATTTTGTCGGGCGTGAGGGGCAGCTCGCGCACGCGCTTGCCGGTGGCGTGGAACACGGCGTTGGCCACGGCGGCCGATACGCCCACCATCGAAATCTCGCCGATGCCCTTCACGCCCATCGCGTTGATGTAGGGGTCGTGCTCTTCCACGAATTCGACGGTCATTTCCGGGATGTCGGCGTTCACCGGAATGTGGTAGTCGGCCAAGTTAGCGTTGGTGTAGCGCGAAAAGTGCTGGTCGCGCACGGTGCCCTCCATCAGCGCCGCGCCGATGCCGAAAATGCTGCCGCCGATAATCTGCGAGCGGGCGGTTTTGGCGTTGAGGATGCGGCCCGCGCCGTGCACGCTCACCCAGCGCGTGACGCGCACGGTACCGAGGTCGGGGTCCACCTTCACCTCGCAGAAGTGCGCGCCGAAGGAGTGCATGGAGTGGTGGGCGGCTTCGTCCTTCTTGCTGGGGTCGGCGTTGGCGGCCGACTGCGCGTCCTCGTAGCCGCTGCCGTAGCGGCCCTGGCCGTTGCCTTCCACATCGGCCATGTCGGCGCGCTTCATCAGCTCGGCAAAGCCTTCGCCTTTTTTGGGGTCGGATTTTAGCTGCAGGCGGCCATTCTTGGCTTCCACATCGGCAAATTTAGCGCGGTGGAGGGGCGACTTCTTATCGAGCACCGCCACCTTGATGAGCTTCTGCCACAAGTCCTGCACGGCCATGTATACCGACGACGATACCGTGCCGGCCGCCACTGAGCCGCCCGAGTTGGGTGCGGTGGGCAGCTTGGTATCGCCGAGCTCAAACCGCACTTTTTCCATTGGTAGGCCCAGGGCATCGCACGCCACCTGCGTCATCACGGTGTAGGTGCCGGTGCCGAGGTCGGTGGCCCCGGACTGCACCACGGCATGGCCGTCGGCGTAGAGGCGGGCGCGGGCGGTGCCCTGCGAGTTATGCACCGGGTAGCTGGCCGTGGCCATGCCCCAGCCCACCAGCAGGCGGCCGTCGCGGGTGGCCCCGTTCTTGGGGTTGCGCTTGCTCCAGCCGAAGAGCTCGGCCCCGCGGGCGTAGCACTGGCGCAGGCTTTTGCTGCTCCAGGCCTGGCCGGTGCTGGGGTCTTTCTCGGCGTAGTTGCGTAGTCGGATTTCGATGGGGTCGATGCCCAACTGGTAGGCCAAATCATCCATCGAACTTTCGAGGGCGAACGAGCCGGGGGCTTCGCCGGGCGCGCGCGTGAAGGTCGAGGTCATCACGTTGGCCCGCGCCAGCTGGTACGAGGCCTCAAACGTGGGGCACTCGTAGAGCATGTTCACGATTTTGCTGTTCGACTCCGTGTAATTATCCCAAGGCGACGTGGTGGCCGTTTTCTCGTGAATCAGGGCCGTGAGCTTCCCCTCTTTGGTCGCCCCGAGGCGCAGGGTCTGGGTCTGGTCTTCGCGGTGGCCCATGCCCGTGAACATCTGCGGGCGCGTGAGGGCCAGCTTCACCGGCCGGCCCACGGCTTTGGCGGCCTGCACCGTAAGAATAGTGTGCGGCCAGGCCGAGCCCTTGCAGCCGAAGCCGCCACCGAGGTACTTGGTTACCACCCGCACCTGCTCAGTCGAGAGGCCCAGCATGGTGCTCACGGCTTTCTGGGTGCGCGTCACGCCCTGCGTCGATTCGTAAATCGTGAGGCGGTCAGGCGCTTCCCAGTGGGCCGTAGTGGCCCCGGGCTCCATCGGACTGTGGTGGTTGATGGCGTGGGTATACTTGTGCGTGAGCTGAATGGGCGCGGCCGCGAAAGCCGCCTGGGCATCGCCGCGCTTCACGTGGCCGGCCGCCTTGCCGTCCTGAATCTTCTCCGGGTCGAACAGCTGGGCCTTGGGGTCTTCGTAGGAGGCAATGGGCTTTTCGGCGGCCACCTGCACTTTGAGTAGGGCGGCGGCGTACTGGGCGCGCTCCAGCGTGTCGGCCACCACCACCGCTACCGGCTGGCCAGCGTAGTAAATCTGGTCGTCGGTTAGCGGCAGGTAGCCCATGGGCGCGCCAATGGCTTTTTTGCCCTCGGCATCATTAGGCGTTTTGGCCAGCTTGGGGATATTTTGGTACGTGAGGATGGCCAGCACACCGGGCTGCTTCATAGCGGCGGCAGTATCGAAGCCGGTGATGCGGCCCTTGGCCACGTCGCTGGTTTTGATAACCGCGTGCACCAGGCCCGGCAGCTGGTTATACTCGGCAGCGTACTTGGCCCGGCCCGTCACCTTATCGCGGCCGTCCACGCGGTTTACAGGCTGGCCCACCACGCCGGCGGTGGGGTTAGTTTCGAAGAATTTCGGTTCGGTATCCATGAAAGAGAAATTGGTAGAGCCGCGACACTTCGCGTCTCAATCGTTGATGGGCTGGAACCGGAGGCACTCCCAACGGCCAGCAACGACGCGACGTGTCGCGTTTCTACATTTTACTTAGCCCGCTACCTTCATCAAAGCCTGCACCAGCGTATTCTGGGCCAACTCTACTTTGAAGCGGTTGTCGTCGTGGGGCTGGGCACCGCGCAGGGCGGCCACGGCGGCGGTCCGGAACGTGGCCTCGGTAGCCGGCGCGCCGGTCAGGACCTTTTCGGCTTCGGGACTGCGCCAAGGCTTGGTGCCCACGCCGCCCAGCGCCACGCGCGCCGAGCGGATGGTGCCGGCCTGCACATCGAGCCCCACGGCGGCCGAGGCCAGGGCGTAGGCGTAGCTGCTGCGCTCGCGCACTTTCAGGTAGGTCGAGCGGCGGGCGTGGGCAGTGGCTGGAATGGTGAGGGCCACAATCAGCTCGCCGGGCTCCAGCATGGTTTCGCGCTGCGGAGTTTTGCCGGGCAGCAGGTAAAAATCGGTTACAGGCACGCGGCGCTGCTTGCCCTTGGCATTTTCCAGCGTCAGCACGGCATCGAAGGCGGCCAGGGCCACGGCCAGGTCGCCGGGGTAGGCGGTGGCGATGCAGGCTTCGCTCACGCCCAAAATGGCGAGGTTGTGGTTGTCGCCCGCAATGGCCGGGCAGCCCGAGCCGGGCACCCGCTTGTTGCACGGAAACGCCGCGTCGCGGAAATAGCCGCAGCGCGTACGCTGCAGCATGTTGCCCCCGATGCTGGCCATGTTGCGCAACTGCGGCGAGGCCGCCAGCAGCAGCGACTCCGACACGGCCGGGTAGTTCTGCAGCACCAGCGGGTGCTCGCCCACGTCGCTCATGCGCTCCATCGCGCCAATGCGCAGGCCATCGGTGGTCTGCTCAATGCCTTTGAAGGGCAGCATGTTAATGTCGACCAGCTGGGCGTGTTCCTCCAGGTTGGCCTTCATCAAATCGAGCAGCGTGGTACCGCCCGCGATGTAGGCCGACTGGGCCGTACCCGCCCGGCTGGCGGTCGCTTCTTTGGCCGAGTTGGCCTGGGTGTAGCTGAAATTGTTCATGCTGTTATAGTTGTCAGTTGTTGGTTGTCAGTTATTAGTGGACAGCTGGTTGGCTCCATTCGGCCTGACAACTGACAACTAACAACCAACAACTAAATCACCCCTTAAATCCGCTCTGCTCGACCTGGCGGATGGCGGCTACGATGTTCGGGTAGGCCCCGCAGCGGCAGAGGTTGCCGCTCATCCA
>JALYUH010000394.1 GCA_030853985.1 Bacteroidota bacterium
GTATTGTCATAGTTGGAACATTATGCCCACCTTTGAGCTTTTCCAGCGGCTCGTTGCGTTAAAATAGCCGGATAAATCCCCTTCAACCTTGTATGAAGCGCTTGTGCTGGAGTGTGCTGCTGAGCTGCTTGGCTTTTTTATCGCATGCGCAGGCTCCGCTGCGGCCCGGTTTGGGCCTGGTAATTGGCCGGCTCGAAGACTTTATTGAAGCGACCAAGAAGGTGGCCGAAACCAGCGCGACCGCCAAAAGCCAGGCCGAAGCCCGCCCCGAACTCAACCGGCTATTGGTGATTGCCGCGTTCGACTTTGTGCAGATAACCCGCACCGCGCCCGGCCGCGAGGCTTACCTGCTGGCCATGGACCACGGCCTCGAACGCTTCGACCCGCTGATGACAACGCTCGACGACCGCCTGGAAGTGGCCGAATTCTACATCGACCTGATGGATATTGTTGGCCTCGCCAGCTCCGATGGCCGGCTCAATGCCTTCGTGGCCTGGTAGCCGGCTTCGTCGCCCTCAAAGACTCGCAATGGCGGCCCGTAACTAAACAAAACGCCCCGGCTCGAAGAACGAGCCGGGGCGTTTGCGTTGAAAACCAAGGCGCTTTACTTTTTGGTGATGGTGAATTCGACGCGGCGGTTTTTCATGCGCGTGTCCTCCTGGTCGTTGCTGGCCAGGGGCTTGGTATCGCCGAAGCCTTCGGTGGTTATCCGCTCGCCCTTGATGCCGTGGCTGCCGAGGTACTTCTTTACCTCGTTCACCCGGTCCTGGCTGAGCTTGAGGTTGAGGGCGGGGTCACCCTGGTTGTCGGTGTGGCCCGAGAGCTTGATTTCCACCGTTGGGTAGTCCTTCATGATGCGGATGAGGCGCAGCAGCTCGGGGTAGGAACTCGTGGTGAGGTAGTAGCGGCTCTGCTGAAAGAAGATGTTGTTCATCTTCACCGTCTGGCCCACGTTGAAGGGCACGAGGTAGAGGTCCTGCTTCTGCTCGCTGTACTTGTCTTTGGCGGTTACGTCGAGGTTGGCGCTTTCGGCCAGGTAGCCTTTGGCTTCGGCGCGGTAGCCGTACTGCACGCCGCTGGGCAGCACAATGGTGTATTCGCCGGTAGCGGGGTCGGTTTCGGTCACGCCGATTTCTTCGCCGGTCAGCAGGTTTTCGTAGTGAATAATGGCCTTAAGGGGCTTGCCGGTGGCCTGGTCGAGCACCTTGCCGGTCACCAGCGTCACCACTTCGGGCTGGAAGGCGGGGGCCAGCGAGATGCGGAAAATGTCCTTTGAGCCGCCCGTGCCGTTGCGCGACGACACCAGGTAGGCATCCTGGCCGGCGGCTGATATGGTGTAATAGGCGTCGAAGTCGGGCGAGTTCACCACCGGGCCCAGGTTGCGCGGGGAGCTCCAGTTGGTCCAGGTATCGTCGAGGCGCTTGGTGTAGAAAATGTCGGACTTGCCGTAGCCGCCGCGCCCGTCGCTGGCGAAGTACAGCGTCTTCTCATCGGCGGCCAGAAAGGGGGCAAAGTCGGACCCCGCCGTGTTCACATTCGGGCCCAGGCTTTTGGGCTTGGTCCATTTCTTGGGTCCTTTGGTGTCGTGCATGGCCCCGGGTAGGTCGTCGCTTTTCGGAAAGCTCACGAAGATGTCCTGGCCACCCAGGCCGTCGTTGCGCTCCACGGCCATGAGCAGGGCCTTGCCCGAAGTTGACAAATAGGCGTCGATGTTCAGCGGGTCCTTGTTGTAATAGTCGTCGATGTCGACTTTCACGGGCTTGCTCCAGCCGCCGGGGCCGCGCTTGCTCAGGCTGAAGCCCTTGGGCTCCATCAGGCCGTCTTCGTACACGCCGATGAGCAGGGCGGTGCGGCCGTCGGCCGATACCGAGGCTAGGCCGTTGGGGTCTTCGGGGGTGTTGCTGGGCTCGCCCATGTTCTTGGCCGGGCCCCAGGCTTTGGTTTTGCCCGATACCAGCTTGGAGACGTAGATGTCCTGCGGGTCGCGGGCGCCGCCCACGTTGGTGGGGGCGCTTTGGCGGGCGAAGTATAGGGTGCGGCCGTCGGGCGAAATCACCGGGTGCGTGTCCACGAAACGGGTGTTTATGGTCGGCCCCAGGTTCACGAGCGACGAGTCGAACTGGGTCGATTTCACCGCCTCGGGGCCTTTCTCGCCTTCGAAGGCCTGCTTTACCATCGTGGAAGCCACGTCGGCAATGCCGATGGCATCCAGCTGGTTCACGCCCTCCACCTTGCCGGTGTTCATGTACACTTTCGCGCCGATGGTGCGGTACTCGGCGGCCGGAAACTTTACTTCCAGGGTGCGCGAGGGTTCAGGCAGCGGGCCGGGGTTGGCGTTGGTGTACACCTCGTGCGAGGCGCCTTTGGTATCAATCAGCTCGATTTTGGTGATGGAGCCGGGGTTGAAGTTCTCGACGACCGTAATCTGCTGGGCGGCCACCGAGCGCAGAAACTTCACTTCGATGAATTCGCTGGCTCCTTCCTTGCGCGGAATCCAGGCGTTGTTGCTGATTTCGCCCAGCGGCAGGGCGTTGGGCGCACCCAGCACCTGCGACGGCGCGAAGGGCTCTTTGCCTTCGGCTTTTTGCGAAGAAACGGCGACCAAGCGGGCCGCCCATTGCACGTGCTGGGCCTGGGCCGGGGCGGCGGCCAGCAGGCCCAGGGCCACCGGCACAGCTGCCAGCAGATAATTCAAACGACGATTATTCATAGCTAAAAGGGCAAAAAGTAGTACTGGCTTAGCGTAGTCAAGCAAATGTACAAAATCGTTGGGTTGTTTGGATAGGTTGGCTGACTGTTACCCTACTCACAAAGTATTTTCCGGCCCAGTGCCTCCGGTGTAGTACCTTCCCACTACCACCCGCCGGCTGCCTAATGCGCCGGGGGACCCTATGTGAACGTTTGGTGGCCTTTGGCGGGAGTGCGGGCAGCGGCGCGATGGCTGCTTGCGTTGCGGCGAGGGGTACCCCGAAGCTACGGCCCGGCCCGGCGGGGGACGAAAGAACAGCCTCGGCATGGCTCGCCTGGTACCCCGAAGCGCAGCTTCGGGGTACAGGTGCTGCTAGCCCTCGTTCTCCCCTTCACCGCCCAAGCCCAGGTCCTCGTCGGGGCCACGCCGTTCGGGCCAGTGTTTCGGGGGCTGCGGCCGGCGGGGGCCGATACCTCGCTGCTGCTGCTGGCCCGGGCGCGGCGGCTGGGCGTGAGCACCTTCGTGCAGACCAGCGGCGCGCGCGGCTACCTGGTGCTGGGGCCGCGCCAGCAGCTGCGCTACCGCGTGGGCACCGAGTGGGTGTATGACGCGCGGGGCACGCCGCCCTTCGTGCGGGAAGACTACGGGGCCGACCTGGCCCACATCATCAGCCTGGGGGCCAGCCAGCACTGGCAGGTGGGCCAGCAGCTGCACTACGACCAGAGCCGGGCCAACAACACCCGCACCGGCCTGTGGCTGGGCCGCGTGGGCTACCAGCGCCGCCTGCGCCCCGGCCTGGCCACCGACTCGCTCAGCCAACTGCGCGTTACGGCGCTGGGCGGGCTGGCCACCGACCGCCGCAACGGCCGCCAGGATGCCGGCCTGGCCTATGGTTTCGACGCGGCGGCCATCTGCTTTCTGAACGGGGCCACGGCCGCGCCGCTGGTGGCACGGGTGCTGGGCACCCGCGCCAACCTGGGGCCGCGCACCATGCAGCGGCTGGTAGCCGAAGCCACCGGCGAGCAGGCCTTCCTCGAAAACGCGGCCCTCACGGTGCAGGGGCGCGTGGGCTACCGCACCAACCGCGCCGAGGACTACCTGCTGGGCTCGGTGCAGCGCATTCAGAGTGATACCGTGCTGGCGCAGGCGGGGGCCAGCTACCGGCTGAATGCCTACACCACGCTGCGCTCGGACAATAGCGTGCTGCTGCCCACGCGGGCCTTCCGGTACCGGCGGCTGGGCGAGGGGGGCGATACCTTGCAGGATGTGGGCTACCGGCAGCACGAGCTCGATACCCGGCAGGAGCTGCGCTTTGCCCGGCCCCGGCTGCAAACCAGCCTCAGCTTTGCCTACCGGGAGCGGCAGCGGGCGTACTACCTGGATAATTCGCGCAACCTGAACGCGGCCCGGCTGGCCGCCGCCCTGGCCCGCGAGCAGGTGAAGGACATCACCGAGCAAACCACCCTGTGGCAGGGCTCGCTGACCTGGCTGCCCACCCTGCGCCACGCGCTGGCCCTGGTGGGCACCGCCCAATTGCTGCGCGTGGATGCCCCCAGCAAGGACAACCAGCAAACCCGCGACGAAGCCCAGCACCTGCTGCGCCTCACCTGGACCGGGCGTTGGGCCGGGGCCTTCCGCACTACGCTGGCGGTGGCCGGCGAGTACCGGCAAACCGTGTTTATAAGGGCCGGGCTGAGCGCCGAGAACTACGCCGACCACCTGCTGCACTGGGAGCCGGGCTTCACCTGGGCCCCTGGCAAGTGGAGCATCCGCTCGACCTACCACTTGTGGGTGAGCTACCAGGTGCGCGACCAGGCCACCGAGCAGGCCCGCAACCGCGCCAGCCGCGTGCTGGAGCAAAGCCAGAGCCTGAGCTACCAGCTGCGCCCGCGCCTGCTGCTGCTGGCCGACTACCAGCGCCGCGAAAACCGCGTGGGCCAGCTGAACTGGACGCAGTTTCGGGAGAGCCCCCTCGATACCAGCGTAACCCACGACCTGAGCGTGGGGGCGCGCCAGAGCTGGGCTGGGCCGCGCGGCAGCACCAGCCTGCGCCTGGGCTACCGCCTGCTGGAGCAGCGCAACTACGGCCGCGCCGCCCTGCTGCTCGACCAGCCCACCGGCCCGCCCACTGCCCTCATCTACCTGCGCAACATCACCCGCCAGCAGGGGCCGGAGGTGGGCCTGGAGCGGCGTGCCGGGGGCCTCACCCTCACGGCCAGCCTGTGGCTGCAATGGCTGCGCACCTACTACGCCTACCAAACCGGCAAGGGCGGCTTCAACGGCACCAGCTACGCGGCGGCCGACCTGGCCCGCGAGACGCGCCGGGTGCTGCCGTATTTCGAGGTGGCCGCCGAGTGGCGGCTGGGGAAGTAACGCGAACTTACAGTTCGCGTCCGCCTGACAGGTGCTAGGTGGGCAGATGGCGGGCAGACTATGCGGACGCGTACTGCGTGCCATGCGCGGGTTGGTGCAGGATACCAACGCCGTGCTGCTGGTGCCCACCTACCGCGCCCGCCCCAACGACCTAAAGCTGCTGCTGCCCCAGGGCCTGATGCACCTCACCGAGGCCAATGCCACCGACCTGCCGGTGCGTTTCGAAGCCTTCGCCTAGGCCCTCGCCGCCCACAAGGCCGACCTGGGCGCGGCCCCCGGCACCACCGCTGCCGCTCTGCTGGCCGAGTTCGCCACCGCTACCGCCGCCAAAGATGCCGGCCTGAAAGTGGCCAAGGAAACCATTGGCGCGCTGGGTGGGCAGTGGGCCGGGGCCTGCGACCTGCTCTGGCAGCTGCACTGCACCGCCCTGGCCGCGTACCACCACAAGCCGGTGCTGGCCGAAGCCTACTTCAACTACGGCCTGCTGCCCAATCGCAACCCCGGCCGCAACAAACCGCCGCTCCCTGCGCCTGCGAAAGCCTAGCCAAAAACCACCGCCACCTGTGGCGATGGCCTTACCCGGTGTACCCACGGCTGCCGCCACTTGTGGCGGTGCCCGTGGGCACTATTCTGGGATGGCCCGCCACCAGTAGCGATAGGGATGGACACACCGGGGACATGGCTCGCCACTGGTGGCGGTAGGCGTGGGCAGGGTGGGTACATGGCCCGCCATCTGTGGCGGTGGTATTGCCTGCCGCGCCACTCCCGCAACCGCCTGGGTGGTAGCTTTGCGGGTACTAAGCCGGCCTTATTCCCGTTTTATCGCTTTCTTTATGATGCCCCTATCTACTGCTTTTTGCACGCTGATTTCTGCCCCCTGGCGCACCCCCGTGTGGCTGCTGGCACTGCTGCTACTGCTGGCCGCCCCGTTGGCCCACGCCCAGGCCCCGGCTTGGCAGGAAGTGCAGGCCCCCGGCGGCACCGGGTATTCGGAAGTACTGGCCACGGCCACCGATGCGGTGGGCAACGTGTACCTCGCGGGCGGGTTTCGGGGCACCGTAAGCTTCGGCAGCACCACGCTGCGCAGCTCGACCAACGACCAGGACGACGTGTTTGTGGCCAAGCGCAGCGCCGCCACCGGCGCGTTTGTGTGGGCCCAGCAGGCCGGCGCGCCCGGCCGCGACTACGTGAGCGGCCTGGCCGTGCGCGGCAACGACGTGTTCCTGACCGGCGCGTTTAGCAGCGGGCAAATTGTGTTTGGCAGCACCACGCTCTTCAACCCGGGCTTCAATTACACCCTGCTCAACTTCAACGGCTTCGTGGCCAAGCTCACCGATGCGGGCACCAGCAGCTCCTTCGCCTGGGCCCAGGGCTTCGGCGGCGCGCAGGGCGGGGCCGTGCCCACCGGCATTGCCGTGAACGGCCCCAACGTGTACGTGGCCGGCACGTTTGGCAATCCCGCGTCCACATTCGGGGCCTTCACGCTTCAGAATGCCGTGGCCGTGGGCTCCACCGATATTTTCCTGGCCAAGCTCGTCGATGCCGGCACCTCGGGCGGCTTCGCCTGGGCCACGCGCATGGGCGGTACCGGGCTCGACGAGAGCAACGCGCTGGTTAGCAACGGCACGGCCCTGTACCTGGCGGGCCACTTCAAAAGCCCCACGGCCACCTTCGGCCCCACCACGCTCAACCTCACCAATCCCTACGGCACCGTAAACGGCGATGCCTTCGTGGCGCGGTTCAGCGACTTGGGCACCGCGCCGCACTACGACTGGGTGGTGCAAAGCAGCAGCCCGGGGGCCGAGCGGGCGGTGGGCCTGGCCACCGGGCCGGGCTGCGTGTACGTGGCGGGCTGGTTCTACAGCGGCACGGGCAACTTTGGCACCGTGGCCGTGCCCAGCCTGGGCGCCGTAGATGGCTTCGTGGGCAAAATCGTGGATTCGGGCACGGCCGGCACCTTCGCCTGGGTGCGGGGCCTGGGCGGCGTGCTCTCCGACGATGCCTCGGCCGTGGCCGTGCAGGGCAGCAACGTGTACGTGGGCGGCACATTTGAGGGCCCGGCCACTTTCGGAGCCAGCACCGCTACAAGCCAGGGCCAGGGTACCCTGCGGCGGGGCGATATTTTCGTGGCCAAGCTGGTTGATGCCGGCACCACCGCCCAGGTGCTCTGGGCCCAAACCGCCGGCGGCAGCGCTTCCGATAAGGTGAACGCGCTGGCGGTGGTGGGCACGCGGGTGTACGCGGCCGGCAGCGTGGTGCCGCCGGCCACCTTCGGCACGCGCACCATTGCCGGCCCCACCGGCGGGGGGGCGGTGGGCTTCCTGGCTTCCTTCACCGATGCCGTGGGACTGGCC
>JALYUH010000412.1 GCA_030853985.1 Bacteroidota bacterium
GTCATGTTGAGCGCAGCCGAAGCATCTCGCTTGGGATAGTAATCAAAATCGTTTGCACGACTGAGTTACTACTGCACGCAAGATGCTTCGGCTGCGCTCAGCATGACGTTCTTTTTATTTCTGCTACTCCCACCACCGCTCCTGGGGCAGCGCGGCCCCCAAAGTTACCGGCTGGCCCAGCTGCGGCGTGGTGATAACCTGGCCCAGCCGCGCCGCCTCGGCGGTAGCGCGCTTCACCGGCTCGTTCCAGGGGTGCAGCGACTCGGTGAACGCGCCCCAGTGCACGGGCAGCATCACGGCGGCGCGCACGTCGCGGGCGGCCTGCACGCTCTGCTCGGGCTTCATATGTATTTCGGCCCAGCCCGCGTTGTACTGCCCGCACTCCACTAACGCCAAATCGAACGGCCCGTACTGCCGGCCGATGGCGGCGAAGTGCGGCCCGTAGCCGCCGTCGCCGGTATAGAAAACGCGCTTGCTGGCCCCCTGCACCACCCACGAGCACCACAGCGTGGAGTTGCGGTTGGTGAGGCCGCGCCCCGAAAAGTGGCGGCTGGGCGTGCAGCGCAGCGTCAGGTTGGGCAGCTGCACGCTGTCGCCCCAGTTCATTTCGGTGATGCGGTTGCGGGGCACGCCCCAAGCCCGCAGGTGCGGCCCAATGCCCAGCGGCACGTAAAACTGGCCCACCCGGTCTTTTATTTTCTCGATGGTTTCGTAGTCGAGATGGTCGTAGTGGTCGTGCGAAATCAGCACCGCGGCAATGTAGGGCAGCTTGGTGGGGTCAATGGCCAGCGCGGGGTTGTAGCGCTTGGGCGTGGCCCAGCTCACGGGGCCCATCTTCACGCTCAGCATTGGGTCGAGCAGGATGTTCTGGCCCGCGATTTCGAGCAGGCTGGCCGAGTGGCCAAACCACGTGACGCGTACCATGTCGGGCGTTTTGCTAATGATGGCCAGCGAATCGAGCGGCTGCTGGGGCAGCGGGCCGGGCGGGGCGGCCTGCGCCGATTTATGGAACAGGAAATTCCACATCACGCCCACCGTGCTGCCGCCGGTGAGCTCGCGGGTGGGCAGCAGGTTCACAAACTTTCCGTACTGATAATGCCCTGATTGCGCGTAGGCCGCCTTTTCCAGGTCGGTGGGAGTGCCGCCCAGCTGCGGGCTGAGACTGGTGAAGGCCACCACCGCCACGAGCAGGGTGCCGAGGATGGAGCCGGTTGTCACAAGGAATTTTTTGAAAGATTCGCGCATGAATTGATAGAGCGGATTGGGAAGTGGTTATGCTTGAAAAAACGCCATGCTTCGGCAAGCTCAGCACAACGTTCAGTAAACTTCCGGCGCAACCTGATTTTTTATCGATTTCGCCCCAGCCAACGCCACAAGGTCGCGTACTTCGAGCACGGGCCTGGAGAAGCCAAAATCGGCCACGTTCACCATGGCCCGGCCCACCTCCTGCATGGTGCTCACGTAGCCGGGGGCCAGCCGCCGGGCCAGCGGATAGAGCCAGGCAATGGCCCCGTACCACTTCAGCACGTTGCGCTGGCCGGGCGTAATCTGCATGAAGCCCGGCCGGAACATATAGGCCGCCCGGAAGGGCAGGGCCAGCAGCTCGTTTTCGGTGCGGCCCTTCACGCGGGCCCAGTGCTGGCCACTTTTTTCGGTGCTGTCGGTGCCCGCGCCCGATACGTAGATGAACGTCAGGTCCGGGTTTAGGCGGGCCAGGGTGGCACCCACGGCCAGCGTCAGGTCGTGGGTGATGCGCTCGTACTCCTCCTTGCTCACGCCCACCGCCGAGATGCCCGCGCAGAAAAAACAGGCGTTGTAGCCCGTCAGCTGGCTTTCTGCGGCGCTTAGGTTGGCCAGGTCGGGCACCAGCAGCTCGGCCATTTTGGGATGGCTGCGGCCCGTGGGCTTGCGCGTGAGCACCAGCACGCGCTCCACGGCGGGGTTTGCAAGGCATTCGAGCAGCACGCCCTCGCCCACCATGCCGGTAGCCCCGGTGATAATGACTCGTATTTTCATAGTGGCGTGGTAAAGTAGGAGGGAAGACGCGGCAGTGGCGGTTTTGCTTTAGCGAATGTGCGGTGCCAGCTACAGCTTACCGCACAAATTACACGCTGCCCGAATACTTGCGCACGACCCATTCCACCGTCAAAAAGCCCATAATCACGAAGAAAATCCACTTCAGATTTATCAGGTCCTTCAAGTCTTCCTCCTGCGTAATCACCGGCTTGTAGTTGGCCCTGATGATGTCCTGCGCCAGCTTATCGAGCTGAGCCGGATAATATAGCCGCGCGCCGCTACGCCGCGAAAGCTGCGCCAGCAGGTTGTGGTCGGCCTTCGATTCGAGGGCTTCCAGGGGTTGCGCCTGCACCAGCAGCTCGCCGGCATCCTGCTGGGCCTGGCCACCGAGCGTGGCGCGGGCCTGATACTTATACAGGCCGGCCGGCAGCGGACCCAGGTGCAGGGGCGCGCCGTCCTCGGCATTGGCGAAGGAGAAGCGGCGGGCCTGCTTTTTATCGTCAGTCAAAACCAGGTCGATTTTCTGATTATACAGGCGCTCGAACACGGCGTTGTAGGTTTCCGCGCCCAGCGTCACGTCATCCTGGGTGCCGAAGGCGTCCTGCGTGGGGTACACGCCGAGGCGCTTCTTGTTGGCGTTCTGGGTAAGGAGCTGGAGCGTGCGGATGATGAGGCGGTCGTAGGCTTCGGGCTTGTCGTCGTGGGCCACGGCCTCGCTCAGCCGCCACTGCCAGCTGCCATCGGTGAGCAGGGTGGCCTGCCGCCGGTCCGTCGGGCCGCCGAACACCAGCAGCGGCTTTTGGGTGGCCACGCGGCCCACCTGCTGCCAGAGCGCGGCCTCGGCCCCGGCCCCCAGGCGGTAATCGCCAAACGGCACCGGCGCGGGCGGGTACTGCGCAAAGCGCCGGGCTGATTCCTCATCGGTGGCAAACCGCGCGAAGCCGGGGTTCGGCACCGGCGTCACCTCATCGGTCTGCGCCCCGCGCGGCTGAATGGTGAGGCCCGCGCCCAGCTGATTGTAGGCGGCCAGGTCTGATTGCGCCCCCAGAATGTAGAAGGCGGGCGTTTTGCGGGCCTTCACCTGGGCCAGAATCTCGCTCCCCAGCCCGCCCTGCGCCGGCAATTGGTGCAGAATGGCCACGTCGAAGTCGGCATCGGCCCGCAGCGGCTGCACGCCGGGCAGGGCCAGCGTCAGGTCGAAGTTGTCGTTGGCCCGGATGGCGGCGCGCAAGGCCTTCAAATCGGGGTGCGGGGCCGCGCCGGCCAGCAGCACGCGCAGCTTGCCCTTCACAATTTCGACGAAGGCCGTGCGGGCGTTGTTCAGCGCCGTAAACTCGCCCGGCTGGGGCACAATGCGCACTTCATAGCGCCGCTTGCCCGGCGCGGGCGCGGTCAGCTGGAAGGAAACGCGGACCCGCCGCCGGCCGGCCGGCAGCGCCACCCGGCGACTGTCGAGCACGCGGCTGCCCTCGCGCAGCTCCACGGTGGCCGCGCCGCCGGCATAGCCTTCGAAGCCCAATTCGGCCTCGATGGGGAATTTATTGCCGCTGAACGCCACCCGGTTGTAGGTG
>JALYUH010000447.1 GCA_030853985.1 Bacteroidota bacterium
CTTTAGAAATCTGGTTTCCAGCGGCTAATACTAAAATCTAGTCCCCCTCTTTTTTGGAGAGGGGGTGAGGTGGACGGCTGGGCGGCAACCACTGCGTAACATCAGGTAATTAGTAGTGAATGTTAAAAGGAACGTTCCGGATGCCCCTCACCCCAGCAGCCAAAACGCCAGCACCACCAGCAGCACCGTGCCCACCGCCAGCCACGGAGCCACGCCAATCTGAAAGCGGCGGCTAGCTGGCATAGGCGGCTGCAGGCCCACGGGCGGCCCCTGCCGGCGCATAATTTCATCGGTCACAATACCTTGACGCTGCATTTCGAAGAAGCAGCGGGCGGCGGCGTAGGCATCGGCCAGCGCATCGTGTTCGCGGGGCTGGGGCTCCTTGAACAAGCGCTGGTAAAGCTCGCCCAGCCGTAGGAAGCCCTGCGACGAGTGCCGCAGCAGCGGCCCGGTGGCGCGCATGGTGCAAAATACGGGCAGCCCCAGCAGCGGGTTGGTGAGGCCGACGCGGTTAAAGCTCACGCCCACCATGTGAAAATCGAGCTGCATGAAATGCGCCACCACCAGCGGCTGGTAGTGCGTCAGGTCGCGGTGCAGGGCCTGCAGCACGGCGTGGCGCGACTCGCCGTGCTTCTGCAGGAACTCCGGCGTGAGACCGTGCACGCTGCCAGAAGTTGGGGCGAGGTCGTAGTCGTTGGGCTGGATGTAGTGGTTTTCGGCCTTCACCTCCTCGCCCTCACGGGTGTAGACCACCCAGGCCAGCTGCGCGATGTGCGGCCAGTTGCCTCGCGTAGCGTACGGCTTGTTTCAGTCGTGCGGGATGCCCGAGGTTTCGGTATCGACGAACAGGAGGTAGTCTTTCACAGGTTGAAACGAAAAATACGAGTGCCTAACGCGGGTCACCTCACCCCCGACCCCTCTCCTCAGGAGAGGGGAGCCACGGCGTCTCGAAAATAGGTTTTCGCTTGCAATCGTTAAGCTCCCCTCTCCTGGGGAGAGGGGTCGGGGGTGAGGTGCCCGCGCCTGACCGCTACCCTTTCCCCTTCATCGACGACTCCCGCTTCATCAGCCGGGGCTGGATGACAACTTTGCGCGGAGCCACGGCCACGTCACCAGTATCGTGCACCATTTCCATGAGCAGCTGCATGGCGGCGCGGCCCATCTCCTCGGGGCACTGGTCGACGGAGGTGAGGCCGGGCTCGGTGAGGGAGCAGAAGCTTTCGTTGCTGTAGCCGGCCAGCGCCACATCCTGCGGAATGCGCAGGCCGCGCTCCTTGAGCACGCGCATGGCTCCGGCAATGGAAAAGTCGCTGGCCGAAAAGACGGCATCGGGCGACGTGGGCAGGGCCAGCAGCTGCTCCATGCCGGCGCGGCCGTCGGCCTCCCACATGTCGCTGAACAGCACTAACTCCTCTTCAACTTCGATGCCGAATTCCTGGAGCGCCTGGCGGTAGCCGCCGAAGCGGTTGATGTAAATCTGGAGGTGCTGGGGGCCGCCGAAGTGGGCAATGCGCCGGCAGCCCTGCTCCAGCAGGTGTTTCGTAGACTGGTAGCCGCCCTGAAAATCATCGAGCTCCACCGCGTTCAGCTCGGGGCTGTCCACGATGCGGTCGAAAAAGACCAGCGGAATACCGCGCTTCTCGATTTTGTCGAAGTGCGAGTAATCGTGCGTGGGCCGGGCCACCGACACCAGAATACCATCGACCTGCGCGTTAATCATCGTCACCACGTTCTTCTGCTCCTGCTCGTAGTCCTCATTCGACTGGCAGAGCAGCACGTTGAAGCCGGCGCGGTTGGCTACCGACTCGGCCCCCTTCATCACCTGCGAGAAGAAATGGCCGTCGATGTGGGGCACAATCACGCCCAGCGTGTTGCTGTGGCCTTTGCGCAGGGCGGCGGCCAGGTGGTTGGGCTGGTAGTTGAGCTGCTCGGCCAGCGCTTGTACCCGGTCGCGGGTGGCCTGGCTGATGCGCGAGTGCCCGCTAAGGGCCCGCGAAACCGTCGACACGGCCAGGTTCAGCTCCTTGGCGATATCCGAAATAGAGGCTCGTTTTTGCGACAAAGCGGTGAGATGTTGGTGGTGGTGGGAATTCAAATGTAGCAGCCGGGGCTTGATAAACCGATGAGCTCCACCCGAAATTGAGGCGCGTTGTGGCGCGGGGCTCCAGCCCCGTGCCGGGGACGAACCCCGAGCCATAACGCGCCCTATTCCACCACGCCCTTGTAATGCGTTTCGGACTGCTCGCGCAGCCGCCCGGCGCTGAACTCGGGCGTGATGTCGCGCTGCGGGTCGCCCAGCAGCTCGTAGCCCACCATGAACTTGCGCACCGTGGCCGAGCGCAGCAGCGGTGGGTAGAAGTGCAGGTGCAGGTGCCATTCGGGGTGCTCCTGACCATCGGTGGGGCGCTGATGCAGGCCCGACGAGTACGGGAACGAAATGCTGAACAGGTTGTCGTAGCGAATAGTGAGGCGGCGCAGCACGTCGGCCAGCGCGTCGCGCTCGGGCTCGGTGAGCTGGGTTACGTCCTGCACCGGGCGGCGGGCGATGACGATGGTTTCGAACGGCCACACGGCCCAGAACGGCACCAGCACCACGAAATGCTCGTTTTCGAGCACCACCCGCTCCTGCTTTTCCAGCTCAATATTAAGGTAGTCGGCCAGCAGCGTGCGGCCGTGCTCTTTATAATAAGCCAGCTGCTGCGCGC
>JALYUH010000473.1 GCA_030853985.1 Bacteroidota bacterium
TTCCCGAGCCTGTTCGAGGGCTTTTCGAACGTAAACAGCGGGCAGGTGAAGCGCATCGGCGGGCTGCGGGTGATGTCGGACGGTGTGTTTGAAAACAGCTACCTGCGCAGTAGCATTGACCGCTTCAACGCGGCCGTGACGGCCGACATCAACGGCACGCCGGCCCAGACGCGCGCCCAGGCCATCGCGGCCAACCAGAATTTGCTGGTAAAAAACCCGTACACCTACCTGCGGCCCGAGTACATCCGTTCGCTCGAAGCGGGCTACAAGGCCACCTTCGGCCCCGGCGGCCGCCTGTTAGTCGACCTCGACTTCTACTACAACTCCTACCGCGACTTCATTGCGCAGGTGGAGGCCTACGTGCCGGTGCAGCGTGGCGGCGGCCCGCCGCTGCTCCCCGATGCCTCCCTTAACGCCGTGGCGACGGCCCTCAACAACACCACCCTCGCCAGTGCCACTCCCACTCAGGCCCGCTACCGCCTCTGGACCAATTCGCAAAGCCAGGTGAAGAACTTCGGTGGCTCGGCCGGCCTGCGCTACGAACTGGCGCGCGGCTACCTGGCCGGGGCCAACGCCACCTACACCCGCCTGGCCCGCACCGACAACGGTGACGGCCTCGAAGACGGCTTCAACACCCCGCGCTGGGCCTACAACCTAAGCCTGGGCAACGAAAACGCCTACCAAAACCTGGGCTTCGGCCTCAACTACCGCTGGCAGCAGGGCTACTATTCCCAAACCTTTCTGGTGAATGGCACCGTGCCCGCCTACCACACCCTCGACGCCCAGCTGAGCTACGCCGTGCCCACGCCCAATCTGCGCTTTAAGCTCGGGGCCAGCAACGTGCTCAACCAAGCCTACGTGAGTTACCTCGGCGGCCCCAGCGTGGGTGGCCTCTACTACCTGGCCGTAACGTACGCGGTGAAGTAGCGCGGTTTCGGGGTGAGTGGCTAGTAGCGCGAACTTTTGGTTCGCGTCGCGGCCCGAATTGTTACCCCAGCGTGGGGACGCGAACTAAAAGTTCGCGCTACGATGTGCTGCACACTAGCCCTGAAACCGCTCTAGCGCCAACTTTAGCGTTCGCAGCCCCAGGTCGTTTGGGCCTCGTTCAGGTGTTCGTCGTCGCATACGCAAAAGCCCGAGCCTGTGCCGTAGCTGAGAACCCGCTACAGCGCCCGCAGCCGTGGCGTTGGCCGCTACTTCTCAAACGCAAAAACGGCCCGCTCTCATCGAGCGGGCCGTTTCTATTATCCGATTACACGCCTTACTTGCGCTTCATCGGGGCCTTTTTCATCGGGGCCTTCTTCATTGGAGCCTTTCTTATTGGCGCCTTGCCGGCGCTGGGCCGACCTTCGGGAGTCTTCTGCAACTCCGAGATGGTCGGAGCCGGGCCGTACTTCACTTCAGCCGAGTTAGGCTCGCCGGTGAGGTAGAGGTCAAACTCCACGCGGCGGTTCATGGCCTGGCCAGCAGCCGTAGCGTTATCGGCAATTGGCTTGGTTTCGCCGTAGCCGCGCGATTCGATGCGGTCGGCCGGAACCGACTGGCTCAGCATGTAGGTGCGGGCCGAAGCAGCACGGTCATACGAGAGACGCAGGTTGTAATCATCAGCGCCTTTGCTGTCGGTGTGGCCGGCAATGCTCATGGTGTAGTCGGGGTACTCGGCCATGATAGCGGCGAGGTCCTTCAGGGTTGGGTACGAGCTGGGGAGCAGCACGGCCTTGTTAAACTCGAAGTTAATGGACTTCGTGGCTTCCTTCAGGCGCTTCTTGGTTTCAGCCTTAATCTCGGGGCAGCCTTTGTTGCTGGCGGGGCCAGCACGGTCGGGGCAACGGTCCTGATAGTCGGGCACACCGTCTCCGTCACGGTCGAGCGGGCAGCCGTTGGCATCCACTTTCACGCCAGCCGGGGTACCGGGGCACTTGTCGTTTTGGTCGATTACCCCATCGTTGTCCGAGTCGGGGCAGCCTTTCAGCTCCGCCTTGCCGGGGGTATCGGGGCAAGCGTCATCGGCATCGGTTACGCCGTCACCGTCGCGGTCGGGGCAGCCCTGCATGGCGGCAATGCCTTTCACGTCGGGGCACTTATCCTGGTAGTCGGGCACGCCGTCGCCGTCGCGGTCGAGCGGGCAGCCATTAGGGTCAACTGCAACGCCGGCGGGGGTGCCGGGGCACTTGTCCTTCTTGTCCGATACGCCGTCTTTGTCCTCATCCTTCATCTTGCCCAGGGCCACGGTCAGGCCGGCCTGGCTCAGCAGGAACCGGTCGTACAGCTTGTCGGCGGGGTTTGCGGGACCGTAGAGGTTGTCTACGCGCTCGGTGAAGGGATAGTGCTGGCTGATGGTCAGGTCCAGGGCTACGGCTTCGCTGAGACGGAAACGCAGGCCCGCCATGCCGAATACTTCGGGACGACGAATCTGATTGAAGAACTTGCCACCGTTGGCCTGGCCCTGGCTGTTAGCCAGGAACATGCCACCGCCACCCATCAGGTAAGGCTGAATAAAGGCTTCCTCCTTGAGAATTTTGCCGTTGTTGAGTTTGAGTTTGAGGCCCAGGTCAACCATACCGGTGCGCGACTCAAAGTTGTCGCCGGCCCGTACGTGGCTACTGAATTTGTAGGTTTCGTAGTATCCCAGCAGGCCCAAATCGAACGAGGGCGAGAGGTAACGGGTAATGGCCCCGCCGCCGCCTACTTCCAAGTCTACGCCCGAGCGGTTCCAGAAGTCAGTGCCCATGTTGCCATTGTATTGCAACAGGCCAATATTGGCACTGAGCGCGGTTTTGCGGTCAGGGGTTTGGGCTTTTGCGTGCGGAGCAGCCATGCCCAGCAAGACGGTTCCCAGCGCAAGGCCGCGAAGGAGTTTTGGTTTCAAATCCATAAAGTGAAAGAATGAAGTGAGCCGCACTTAAGCGGCGGATGCACCACCCGACGTAGGCTTGCAAGCCTAGTCGATTGCGTTCCTATACCCTTTCGGCCTAAAAAAGTTTCATTTCTACAGTTCGGCTTGTTAAAAGAAGCATGCTGTTTTTGTGGTTGAACGCAATAAAAAAGCCATTCGCGGAGGCGAATGGCTTTTTTAATCTTAAAAAGCGGGTTGCTTAAAAGCGGCTAAAATTGAGGCCCAGAATCAGCACAATGCCCACTACCATCAAAATCAGGTAGGTTTCCACGGCTCCGGTCTGCACGTAGCGGAGCAACGCACCGCCACCATTCACGGCCCGGCCAAACAAGCCGGTTACGGGATTTATAACGCCGTTTTCGACAAATTTATAAAGGCCCGACGACAGCCACATCACCGGCCGCGTGAACAACGAATCGTACAGCTCATCGACATAGTATTTGTGGTACACCAGACTTTCGGGGGCCGAGCGCTGGGCTTCGTCCTGGGCCGGACGCTGGGCGCGGGCTACGTACATGACGTAGGCCAGCCCGATGCCCAGCACGCCGGCCGCCACCGACAAGCCCATGAGCATCAGCTCGGTACTGTGGTCGACTTCGGCCGAGAAGGCGGCGGGCATCAGCCGTTGCGAATAGGTGAAAATAGGGGCCAGGTACTCGGCCAGGTAGTGGTGCCCGCCCGTGAACATGGGCGCGCCCAGCAAGCCGCCCACGGCCGCCAGAATAGCCAGCACGATTAGCGGAAACGTCATCGAGGCTGGCGACTCGTGCAGGTGCTGCTGCTGCTCAGCGGTGCTGCGGAACTCGCCGAAGAAGGCCAGAAACAGCAGGCGGAACATGTAAAAGGCCGTGAGGAAAGCCGTGAGCAAGCCCATGGCCCACAGCACTTTGTTGTGCTCGTAGGCGTGCGCCAGAATCTCATCTTTCGAGAAAAAACCTGAGAACGGCGGAATACCCGAAATGGCTAAGCAGCCAATCAGAAAAGTTAAGAACGTGATGGGTAGTGCTTTGCGCAGGCCGCCCATGCGGCGCAGGTCCTGCTCGTTGCTCATGGCGTGGATAACCGAGCCGGCCCCGAGAAACATCAGGGCCTTGAAGAAGGCGTGCGTGAGGACGTGAAACAGCGACGTGGAGTAGCCCATCACACCCAGGGCCAGGAACATGTAGCCCAGCTGCGAAACCGTGGAGTAAGCCAGCACTTTCTTGATGTCATTCTGGGCCAGGCCGATGGTGGCGGCAAACAGCGCGGTGGCCGCGCCCACAATGGCAACGACCTCCAGCGTATCGGGCGAGAGCGTGAACAGCACGTTGGCCCGCAGCACCATGTAAATACCGGCCGTTACCATCGTGGCGGCGTGAATAAGGGCCGAAACCGGCGTGGGGCCGGCCATGGCGTCGGGCAGCCAGGTATAGAGCGGCAGCTGGGCCGATTTGCCCATGGCTCCCACAAACAGCAGCAGCGTGATGGCCGTGCAAACGCCCACGCCATACGTGCCATACTGGCTCAGCGAGGCTTTTTGAAACACCTCGGCGTACTGCACCGAATTGAAGGTGAGGTAGATGAGGAATATGCCGAGCAGGAAACCCAGGTCGCCGATGCGGTTGATGATAAAGGCCTTTTTGGCGGCGTTGTTGTAGGCAGTGTTTTTGTTCCAGAAGCCAATGAGCAGGTAGGAGCACAAGCCCACGCCTTCCCAGCCAATGAACAAAATGACGAAATTACTGCCTAATACCAGCAGCAGCATGCTGAAAATGAACAGGTTCAGGAAGCTGAAAAACTTGCCCACGTTCTCGTCGTGGTGCATGTAGCCAATGCTGTACACGTGAATGAGAAAGCCCACACCCGTTACCAGCAGCAGCATCACCAGGCTCAGTTGGTCAATCTGATACTGAAATGGAATCTGGAGCGAGCCCACCGAAATCCAATCGAACAGCTGCACCGTGTAGGCCGCGTGCGTGCCGGTGGCCGGCAGGGCAAAACTGGCCGACGGGTGCTGAAACTCCCAGAACAGCACTACCGAAATCAGGAACGAACCCAGCACGGTGGCGCTGCCGATGAGGCCGGCCACGGTGCCGGAAAGCTTGCGGTTTAACAGCCCATTCAGCAAAAAGCCCAGGAAGGGCAGTAGCGGAATCAGAACGTAGAGCAGCGTCGAATATGGCGCGGTGGCCACGGGGAGAACGGTTTCCATTGGTAAAGGGGTAACTGAGTAGCTGCGTAAATGAGGGCGTCGTAAGCAGGAGCAAAGTGCTGAGCAAGAGCCATTGGCCACCTTACTCAGTTGCTCACTTACCCATTTACCATTTTAATCTGCTCAATAAATTAACGTCGGTGGTCTGGAAGTTGCGGTAAATCATGACGATGATGCCCAGGCCCACCGAGACTTCGGCGGCGGCCACGGCCATGATGAAGAACACGAAAATCTGGCCGTTGGGGTCGGCGCGGTAGGCCGAAAAGGCCGTCAGCAGAATATTCACCGCATTGAGCATCAGCTCGACGCACATGAAGATGATGATGGCATTGCGCCGCACCAGCACGCCCGTGACGCCAATGGCGAACAGGGCCGAGGCGAAGAACACATAATACTGGAGTGGCACAGTCCGAATGACTTCGGGAATGGTCTGGGAAACGGTAGGGTCCATAGCGGCAAGGGCGGCCACTGGGCAAAGTGCAGCCGGCCGGCCGGCAAAGGTACCCGAAAACCCCTAGCGGTAAAAGCCACTCCGCGAGCAACCAGGCCTTCCGCGCCAAAAGTATTGCGGAAATTTGCCCAGCGCTTCAGTGCCGGGATGGAAGCGGCGGATTTACGTTTCGGGGCTTTAGCCCATGTACCGCCTGTAAATACCAAGGGCTAAAGTCCTCAAATAAGCAGGTAGCCCCGAATCCCGGCGCTAAAGCGCCGGGCAAAACCCGCTAACCCGGTAGTCAATTTGGTGCGGAAGCCTTGGCGGGCAACGACTTTATTACCGCCGTGCCAACGGTATTTCGCTGCACCATGGGGCTCCACTCTGGCTGCCCCGATTCAGAAATAACGGATTGGACCGACCAGCAGCGCTTGCTCGAAAGCGCCCAAAAACCACGCAAAGGCCCGGCCCACGTGGGTTGAACCCACCCACCGGCCGCACTCGCACTCACCGCCAGCGCCCGTTGGCGTGTTCGTTTAGGTGCCTACCCCGAAGCAGTTTGGCCAGCCTACATTTTTTATAATCTCTTCATCCTGAACAGCTTCACTAAACCAAGCGGTAGTTTGCGAATTGTAGGCGAGAATACCGGAGCTGCATGTGTAAAATTGGGTACTTCCTTATTACACAAGGCCCCATCGGCAGCCGTAAAGCACCGTTTTTCGGGGGTACGCCGCCATTCTGCTCCAGCAAAAAGCCCCGCCCGGAAATCCGGACGGGGCTATGCACAACCACGCAGCCCGCGCACGCAGCGCGCGGGCCGGGCTGGTTAGTTTTTCTCGATGCGGCGAATGGCCACCGCCGTGCCCTGGCGCACTTCGAGCAAATACACGCCGCTGGCCAGCGAGGCCGGCAGGCGCAGCTGGTGGTCGGCCCCGAGCGGTGCCGGAGCCAGCACTAGGCGGCCGGCCAAATCGCGCAGCGCCACCGTGGCGGGGGCCGCCGTGGGCAGGGCCACCGTGAGGCGGTCGGTGGCCGGGTTGGGGAATACCGTCAGGCCGGGCAGGGCGTTGGCCGCCAGCGTCGCCGACACCAGGCTGAAGCGCGTGGTGCTGGTCGCCGTGCCGCCCGGCGTCGTTACCGCCACAAAGCCATTCACGCTACCCGTCCCGTTGGGCACCACGAAGGTGATGGTCGTGCCATTCACCACCGTGAAGTTCGTGACCGTGAACGTGCCGATGGTTATGGTCGTAGCCCCCGTCAGGTTCGTGCCCGTCAGGGTTACCACCGTGCCGGGGCCGCCCGTGATGGGCGTGAAGCCCGTGATGGTGGGCGGGGCCACGTAGGAGCTAATCGAGATATCGTCGATGCTGATGCGCGGGAACGTGTTGGTGGTCGCCGTTACGGTGTTGCTGATGCGGAAACGGATATTGCCCGCCGTGCTCACCGTGAAGGTGTAGGGCGTGAGCGTGCCGGTGAGGGCCGCCGGCGCCCCGGCCACCCCCGAGTACGTAATGCCGCCATCGGTCGACTGCTCCAGCAGGAACGACGCGCCGGTATCGGTGGTGCCGTACAGGGCCGCGTTAATAACCACGGTACCAGCGCCATCGGGCTTGTCGAAGCTCATGGCGATAGCGCCGCCGGTGCGCAGGCGGGCCGACTTCAGCCCGTTGAACTTATCGGCAAACGAATCGCCGATGAGGGCATTGGCGAAGCTCCACACGCCGCTGGCCAGCGTTACGGGACCGGTGGTGTAGCTGGTTTTGGTGCCGGCTTCGAAGTTCTCGTAAGCGCCGGCCGTGCTGGCGTTCGATACCGTGAAGGTGAACACGTTGGAGGTGCCGCCGGCCGTGGTTACGCTCACCGGGTAAGCGCCCAGCGTGCTCAGTACACTGGCCGGAATGGTGACCACGATGGTGGTGGCCGTGGCGCTGGTGGGCGTGTAGGCCACGTTGTTGAAGTTCACCGTCGAGGCCGCCGTAAAGTTCGTACCCGTGATGGTGAGCGTGAGGGCGGGGCCGCCCACCACCTGCGCAGTGGGGCTCAGGGCCGTGATGGCCGGCGTTACCACGAACGAAGCCGTGCTGGTAGCCGTGCCGTTCGGCGTGGTTACGGTGATGATGCCGCTGGTAGCCCCACCGGGGATAGTGAAGGTGATGGTGGTGCTGTTGACCACCGTAAAGCCAGTGATGGCCACGCCGTTCAGCGTTACACCCGTGGCACCCGTGAAGCCCATTCCCGTAATGGTTACCGTGGTCGGCGCGGTGGTCGAAATCGGGCCGCTGGTGGGCGTAAAGCTCGTAATGGTCGGGGCCGGGGCCGTCACCGTGAAGTTCACGGCGGCCGACGTGCCACCGCCGGGGGCGGGGTTGGTGGCCGTTACCGGATAAGCGCCGGCCGTGGCCAACGCCGCAGCCGGCACAATAGCCGACACCTGCGTGGCCGACACGAACGTGGTGGTCAGGGCCGTGCCATTAAAGCTGATAACCGTGCCGCTGCTGAAGCCCGTGCCGGTCACGGTCAGCGTGAAGCTGCCGCTACCCGCAACCGCCGCACTGGGCGACAGGCTGCTAACCGTGGGGGCCGCGCTGGGGGCCGCTACCGTGAAGCTGCTGGCGCTGGTGGCCGTGCCGCCGGGCGTGGTCACGGCAATGGGGCCGCTGGTGGCACCGGCCGGCACCGTGAAGGTGATGGTGGTGCTGTTGACCACCGTGAAGCCAGTGATAGCCACGCCATTCAGCGTTACGGCCGTTGCGCCCGTGAAGTCGGTACCGGTGATGGTTACCGTGGCCCCGGTTGCGCCGCTGGTGGGCGTGAAGCTGGTGATGGTGGGCAACGCGGACGGGGCCGTTGGCGCAAAGGCTACGCCCCGGAAGGCCGTGTTGGTGGGGGCCGTGGCAACGGCAGCCGGCAGGGCAGTGAGCGTAGGCGCGACATTGTACCCGGAGTTATCGCTCAGAATAAACATGCCGGTTGGGCTGGTCGCAATCAGCGATACCGCAGTGCCCGTGGTGTTGCCATCGAGGCCGCGCACCGTGGCCGCGGAGGTGCTGGCGATGGTGCCGTTCAGCGTCCAGGTGCTACCGACCAGGCTCCATTTCTGAATTCCGCCCGTTGCGCCGCGGTCGTCGGCGATGTACACGACATCGACGCCCGGCACGGTAGCGCTCAGGTCGGCGAAATAAAAGCCGTAGGGGCTGAGCGTACCCGAAAAGCCGGGCAGCAGCGTGGCGGCTTGCCCCGCAGTGGTGGGCAAGCCACTGCCTATCTGGTTGATGCCGGCAGCGGAGGAAAGGTACAGGCTACCGCCGGTAATGTTGAGAACCCGCGAGGCAATTGACGTACCCGTGATTGCCGTTGGGCTGGCACTGCCAAGCGCGATGTACTGCACGTTGGAAGGCGACCCGGAGCCCGCCACGTAAAAACTGGAGCCGTCGGCCGAGGCCACCGTACGGGCCGCGCTGGAAGTGGTAGCCGTGCCGCTGAAAGCGCTGCCCAGGCTAGTGGAAGTATCAAATAAGCCATCGGCTCCCACCAGTCCTACCACCCGAACGTAGTCGGTCGAACTCGTGGCGGGGATTGCGGCGATGCCGGGGGCCGCGTTGTAGCCCGCCAGCACCAGGGCGCTGCCATTGGCGGTGCGGGCCAGCGCGAGCTCGGCCGTGGCCGTGCCGCTGGCCGTGAGGGCGCGGTTGGTGCCGGAAGCCGCCGTGGGCAGCGCCACCGACTGCACCAGCACGTATACCCCACTGGCGTTGCGGGCGTACTCATCCAGAAAAACCGCCGTAGCGGCCGAAGTCAGCGCGGCGGTGCCATCGCCCACGCGGGCAATCACGATGTTGCCGGGCGTGAAGGGGGCCGCAGCAGCCCCGGCGGGCCGTAACAGCACCTGAACCAGCAGGCCCAGGAACAATCCCAATCGGTAAAAGTATTTCATTTGGTGGTGGGGAAAATTGGTGAGTGGAAAAACTGATTGTGGGCCCGGCCCGCACCAAAGGTACGGGCCAGGGCCGCACACGAATTACAGGCGGCTCGATTGAGGCGGGAGTTACGCGGCAGCCGGCCACCGCCATTTCTTCCGCCGCGGATAAAGTAATTTCGAAGGCCCAGCGTCTGTTTAGGCAGAATGAATGCCATGACACTTTCGCTCCCCTCCCCTCTCGCGCCGATGACGGCTTCGCAGCAAGACCACCAGATTGCCGAAGCCGTGCGCCAGCAGCGGCCCCGGCTGCTGCAGTTCATCCGGCGGCGCATTCCCGACGAAGCCGAGGCCGAAGACCTGCTCCAGGATGTGTTTGCCGAGCTCGTGGAAAGCTACCGGCTGCTCAAGCCCGTGGAGCAGGCCGCGGCCTGGCTGTTTCGGGTGGCCCGCAACCGCATCACCGACCTCTACCGCCGCAAGCGCCCCGTGAGTCTCGAAGCCGCCTTTGGCGCGGCCGAAGCCAGCGACGATGGCGAAGGCCTGCTGCTGGCCGACCTGCTGCCCGCCCCCGACGACTCGCCCGAAAACCGCCTGTTGCGCGAAACCCTCATGGATGCCCTGGCCGATGCCTTGGCCGAGCTGCCCGCCGCCCAGCGCCAGGTATTTGTGTGGCACGAGCTGGAAGACAAAACCTTCCGCGAAATGGAAGCCGAAACCGGCGTGCCGCTCAAAACCCTCATCTCGCGCAAGCACTACGCCGTGCTGCACCTGCGCAAGCGCCTGCAAACGCTCTACACCGAACTGTTCACCGACTAGAGGTGAGATGGTGAATTGGTGAAATAGTGCGTTTGATTGATTAGCTGACGCTTGTTAGCCTCATCGAACTTCTAGCTCCACTCACCAATTCACTAGCTCACCAATTCACTATCTCACCAATCATGGACCGTAAATTCTGGCTGCTGCGCGGCCTCCGCTTTTTCTTTTTCGCGGCGCTGTTCATCGCCGTTGCCGGCTTTGCCACCCAGGCCCTTTGGAACTGGCTGATGCCCGCCCTATTCCGCCTGCCCACCATTACGCTGGGCCAAACCTTTGGCCTGCTGCTGCTGAGTCGCATTCTGTTCGGCGGGGGCCGGGCCGGCGGCTGGGCCCGCAAGCGCCGCGAGTGGCAGCAGCGCATGGCTGGCCGGCTCGAAAACCTCAGCCCCGAAGCCCGCGAAAAATTCCGCCAGCAGATGCGCAGCCGCTGCGGTACCGGCTGGGGCCGCCAGCCCGAAGCGGCCGCCTCTCCGGCCACGCAGCAGCCGGCTTAGCCCTCTTTGGTGGTTGGCCGGCGGGTAGTCCGGCAGCCGGTTTGAGCAGCAAGCGGTTGCTTAATTGCACTGGGCCTATTTTTTTTATTCTCATTATCATATATTTTTATCATATTGGATGGCCCCCGCATTGGTAATGCGGGGGCTTTTTTGTTTTATCATCCTGATTTTGTTTCATTTTTTGTTTTAATCCCGGATTAAACGTGAATTTTTTCTGAAAAATAACTTGTATAAACTATCAAGTTCTTGTATGTTTGTATCGTTTAAAAAATAATTTAATTAGTGCAAATATTTATGCGACATCCCCGTACCGCCGCCATTGCCGCCGCCGTCTTGCTGCTATTTGCCGGGTTGCCGGGCCGGGCGCAGTACGCCTTCAACAATGTAGCCCCGCCCGCATTGGCCAGCGCCGGTTCCGGTTCCGAGGAGAGCCCCAAGGCTGCGGCTTACAAAACGGTCCACGGCGTGGTGCAGAGCCGGCAAGGCGTGCTGCCCGGCGCCACGGTCTGGCTGCACGGCTCCCGCACGATGGTGGTTACCAATGCCGAAGGCGAATTTGAGCTGCGCGTACCCGCCAATGCCCAGATAATCGAGCTGACCTGCGGCTACGCCGGCCTGCAGGACGAAGTGTTGCGCTTAGTTCCGGTGCAGGCCCTCGGCTCGGTCTATCTGCTACGCCCCCATACCATCAAGTAAACTTTGAATTTCAGCATTTTACATTCTTACTGCCGCCTTTTTTCTGCACGTCCTACACACCCTTTTTTCTGTAAACACACTTTCACACGCACCTTTCTTTTCTGCAAACTCCACACTCCGAAAAAACCCCTGGCCCTTCATCGCCAGGGGTTTTTCGCCCGTAGTCCCGGCAACGCTTCGGGCTGGCAGCTGGCTTGGCCACTGCCGGGCCGGCACGCGAAAAACGGAGCGTTGGGCGAAACCAGCTGTTTCATTACGTGCTGCCCAGTGACTTTTGCCGCACTTTATTCGTCCCCTTTTTAGCCCGATTCTTATGCGTACTATGCTGCTTCTGCTCGCCACGGCCTGCCTGGCCGCTGTTTCGCCGGCCGCCACTGCTCAGCGCCTGCTGGCCAGCAACGCGGCGCATTCGCCCGCCGCCTACACCAGCCCCGCCGAGCCAACGGTGGTCCTAACGGGCCGCATTGCCAACCCCAACGGGCCACTGCCGGGCGCGGTCGTGACCCTGCTAGCCACTAAGCAAATGGCCGTAACCAACTCTGAAGGCAAGTTTCAGTTTGTAGTGCTGGCCAGCACCCGCACGCTACAGGCCGTGGTTTCGTTCGCGGGCTACGCCGATGAGCACCTGACCCTGAACACCGACGACGCCGAATCGAACGCCACGCTGGCCGACGAGCAGGCCATTCCGCTGGCGCGTCGCCAGCAGCTCAAATTCTATCTGCGAACAGGCCGCAAGGAAATTAACCGCGACCTGCGCCAAGTGCGCCGCAACATGCGCTAGCCGCTATTGCCGCCGGCGCAACGACCGTTGCATTGGGGGCCCGAACGCAAAAATCCCCGGCCAAGCAGGCCGGGGATTTTTTGGTTAGCCCGATTGGAGATGCGGCGCGCTGCCCGCCTACTGCCCGCCCTGCTTGCTGCCGCCGCCACCTTTCACGTCGTCGTTCGAGATGGACTTGCGCTGCTTGCCCTGCTGGGCTTGGCCAAAGCGGTAGCTGAGGGAGAAGCGGTAGCCGCGCTGGTAGGCGTAGCTGTTGGTGGTTTCGCTGAAGGCGGGGGTGTCGGTGGTGCTGCGGTAGCGCCACCGGTTGTTGAAGGGCGAAGCGAAGTTCAGCACCGCGTC
Organism: Bacteroidota bacterium; assembly: GCA_030853985.1. Taxonomy (GTDB): domain Bacteria; phylum Bacteroidota; class Bacteroidia; order Cytophagales; family Hymenobacteraceae; genus Hymenobacter. Next base: position 12,569 of record JALYUH010000473.1, read on the forward strand.
GGCTTTGCCTTTGAGGAAGGTCTTTTTGGCCCCCAGCTGGTAGTAGAGGTTGGCCGGGCTGCTGCCCTGCAAATCGGGCGAGGGCAGCGAGCCAAACATAAAGCCTTGCAGCGTAAAGTCCTTGGGCAACTTATAAGAGGTATTAAAGTTCAGGCTGGCCGAAAAGCCGCTGCGGGCGATGCCCAGCGCCGGGCTGCGGCGCACGATGTATTGCACATCGGGGCCGCCGCTGATTTCCCAGCCTTTAGCCGGCTTGGCCGAGCCGTAGAAATTGAGCTGGTAGTAGGCGTTGGAGGCCACGTTGGCGTAGGTGCGCACGGTGCTGCCGGGCAGCGCATCGGTGATGCCCGCGTCTTCGGCCCGCAGCCGAACGGACTCGATGGCGTTGCCCGTGCGCCGGGCCGAGGCGGCGATGTTCAGCGAGCCGGCTTTGCCGTTAGTGTTGAAGCTCAGCTCGTAGGAGTCGGTCAGCTCGGGGTCGAGGTTGGGGTTGCCGTAGGAAATGCTTTGGGCCTCGGAGCGGTCCACAAACGGGTTCAGGTAGTCGATGTAGGGGCGGGTGATGCGGCGGCTGTAAGCCAGGCGCACGCTGTTGTTGTCGCTGAACGCGTACTGGGCGTTGCCGTTGGGCAGCAGCGTGAGGTAGCTGCGGGCCGGAATTTTGGAACCCGTGGTGCGGAACTCGGCCGACAGCGCGGTGCGCTCCAGGCGGCCGCCCAGGCTCACGCTCAGCTTTTTGGTCGCTTTGGCAGTGTAGGTGGCGTAGCCGGCCTGCACGTCCTGGTTGTAGTCGAAATTGGTGGAGCGGCCGGCCAGGCGCATAAAGTCGCCGTCGGCCAGCTGCTTGCCGTCCACGTCGGCCACCGAGCCGGTGCGCCGCCAGATGGCTTTCATGCCGGTTTCGAGGGTTTGCTTCTCGCCGAAGGGCTGCACGAAATCGGTTTGGAAAGTGGTTTCCGAACCCGGCGTGCGGCCCCGGCTGCGCTCGCGGTAGCTGGCCTGGCCGGGTTCGAGTGACACGTAGGAATTGGCAAACTGGTCGAAGTCGTAGCCGAAGGTGCCGTCGTTTTTGGCGTACTGGCCCACGATGCTCCATTCCTTGCGGGGCGTGGCGTAGGTTTTGGTGTAGGTGCCCGTCAGCTCGCCGTTCAGGCCGCCGTAGAGGGTGGTGGTGCGGCGGGTGAAGAGCTGGTTTTCGGCCGGGTTGGCCGCCGTGTAGTCGTTGAGCAGATTGTTGAGGTTGTTGCCGCGGTACACGTTCAGCGACGTGGCCAGCGACAGGCTCTGGTGCTCGCTCACGTCGTAGTCGAGGCCCACGGTGCCGTAGCCCCAGCGCCCACCGTAGTTGCCGCTGCCGCTTTGCTGCAAAATGCCCGCGTCCTGCTTGTTGTTGCGCACCCGCTCGAACGCGCTGGGGCCGTACCAGCCGCCCGTGCCGCCCGCCGAGGTGAAGCCCAGCTTCTTGGTTTTGAAGTTCAGCGAAGCATTGCCGTTGGAGTTGCGGTTGCCCGCCGAGCCGCTCACGCGGCCGTTCAGGCCCTGCTCCACGCCCTTCTTCAGCACAATGTTGATGATGCCGGCAGTGCCTTCGCCGTCGTACTTGGCCGGCGGCGTGGTGATGATTTCGACGCTCTTAATCTGCTCGGCCGGGATGCCTTTCAGGGCTTCGGCCAGGTTGCTGGCCAGCGTGGGCGAGGGCTTATTATTCACCAACACCTTGAAGTTGCTGGAGCCCCGCATCTTCACGTTGCCGTCGCCATCCACGGCCAGCAGCGGGGCCTTGCGCAGCACGTCGGCGGCGCTGCCGCCGGCGTTGGTTACGTCCTGGTCGGCGTTGTATACAATGCGGTCGGGGCGAATTTCCACCACCGGCTTGGTACCGATGACCACGGCCTCGGCCAGCGCCGTGCCGGCCACCGGCAGCTGAAACGCGGGCACGGCCGTGGCCCCGGCAGTCACGGTCACGGCCCGGGTTTGGGTGCCGTAGCCCACGTAGCTCACCCGCAGCCGGAATGCGCCAGGCTTGAGCCGGGTGAGCGAGAATTTGCCCGCATCGTCGGCCGCCACGCCGGTAATGGCCGTTTCGCCGGTGGCCGGCAGCAGCACCACGGTGGCGTAGGGCACGGGCTCGCGCTTCAGCGAGTCGAGCACGGTGCCAGTGAGCGAGCCGGTGATGGCCGGAGCGGCCACGGCGGCAGGGGCCGGCGTTTGGGCGGCGGCTGGGCGGGCCAGCAGCAGCACGGCCGCGGCTAGCATTGCGCCCAGCGAGCGGAGGGTAACAGTTTTCATTAGCAGAAAAAAGGAAAGGGAAGCCGGATAACAGATGAAGGGATGCGCAAACAGGTTGCCTGCGGCGACCGGAATAGTTGCCAGTTGCCCTGCCGTTATCCCGGCCGGGGGCCAAACGTTACAGCGGGCCATATTATTTCTCGGTTAGGGCTGCTGGCTCATATACCATCTTGCTGCCGTTCGCGCCCTTGAGGTCGAGGTCGAGTTCGGCCCGCGCCCGACCCAGGTTGCGGACCAGCAGCTCGGCCCCCGCTGCGAGCCGGAACTGCACCGACTGGCCCGGCCCGAGGCGGCCTCGCTGCACGACCGCTCCTTGTTGGGAGCGCTCCAAAAACAGCACGGGCACGCGGCCCGGGTTGCGGGCGCTCACCCGGAACGGGCCAACCTGGTCGCCGCCCAGCACGAACTGGTTGCCGGCCTCAATCAGCAGGTGCGAGTGAATGCCGTTGGTGGCGGCGTGGGCCGCCAGCAGGGCGGTGATGAACAGCAGCAGGAGCAGAAAGTGGCGCATGGCGGTTGGGGCGGGGGTGAGGTGAAACAATGACCCAAAGGTCCTGCCCGCCCCCCCGGCCGGCGCTCCAAACCATTATCTGGCCCGTCCCAACTTATGATTTGGGGCGCATCAGCTCGCTGGGAGCCTGGCCCAGCAGCTTCTTGAACACGCGGTTAAACGTTAGACTTGTTCCTCAATAAGAAATCAGTGGTTTTCTAGGCAGTATTTGAAGCCAGAAACTACGGCTCCTCAGAGAACCAGCAGATACCGGCTTCGCCAGGTAAAAAAGCCGGTTCGATTGATAACAGCAGCGGAAGTTTTCCGCCGTTTCTTATTCGGGAACAAGTCT
>JALYUH010000485.1 GCA_030853985.1 Bacteroidota bacterium
ACGCGGGGCCTAGTGGGCCGGCGGCACTTCCGCCAGGGCGGCGGCTGGTTCGGGGGGCGGGTATTTTTTCAGCGAATAAACGGCCAGGGCCACGCTGCCCAGCGCCAGCACCGCCCCCAGCAGATACGGCGCGCCCGGAAACTGCACCGGCGCGGCGGGCTTGGTGAAGTAATGAAATAGTCCGGTCATCAGCGGTGGGCCTACCATGCCGGTGGCACTCACCAGGCTGGTGAGCGCGCCCTGCAATTCGCCCTGCGCGTTGGCCGGTACCTGGGCCGAGATGGTGCTTTGCAGCGCGGGCCCCGCAATGCCGCCCAGGCAGTAGGGAGCCAGAAACGCCAGCATCAGCCAGCCGCTGGGCGCGAAGGCAAACAGCACAAACCCCACCGTGTAGCACAGCAGGCCCCACACAATGGCGCGCGCCGCGCCCAGCTTCGGAATAGCCACCCGTACCAGGCCGCCTTGTACCAAGCCCGAAAACAGCCCTACTACCCCCAACGAAATGCCCACGAACCCTTCCGTCCAGCCAAATTTTAGCATCGTGTAAAACGACCAGACGGACTGCGTGGCCGAGCCCGCCAGATAAATCAGCACCAGGGCCGCTACCAGCCCCAGCGTGGCCGGGTAGTTGCGCAGCCGGAGCAGCGAAGCCACCGGGTTGGCCCGCGCCCACTGGAACGGCCGGCGCAGGTTGGCGGGCAGCGACTCGGGCAGCACGAAGTAGCCGTAGGCCACGTTGCACAGGCTCAGCCCCGCCGCTACCATAAACGGCACCCGCGCCCCAAAACCAGCCAGCAGCCCACCAATAACCGGCCCGATAACGAAGCCTACTCCGAAGGCCGCGCCCACCAGCCCGAAGTTCTGGGCGCGCTTCTCGGGTGTGCTGATGTCGGCAATGTAGGCCGTGGCCGTGGTGAAGCTGGCCCCGGTGATGCCCGCCAGCACCCGCCCCACAAACAGCCAGGCCAGCGTGGGCGCGAAGCTCAGGAAAATGTAGTCGAGCCCCAGCCCGAGCAGCGCGGCCAGCAGCACCGGCCGCCGCCCCAGCTTGTCGCTGAGCCCGCCCATCACCGGCGCGAAGCAGAACTGCGCCGCCGCGTAAGCAAACGTGAGCCAGCCCGAATACACGGCCGCCCGGCTCAGCCCTTCGCCCGTGAGCTGCTCAATCAGCTTGGGCACCACCGGGATGATGATGCCCAGCCCAATCACATCGATGAGAATGGTAACGAAGATGAAGCCCAGGGCGGGCGGGCGTTTGTCGGACATAAGCGAATAGCAAAAGCGCCGGCTGGTAGCCGGGCCGGCAGGCGGGCCGCAAAGGTCGGTACAATGCCTGGCTTGAAGGCGCTTATTTTGCGGGTCCGTAAGTTCCTTATGGCTACTCCTGCTGCTCCCGTCCTCCCTTTTAGGCCCGAACTCAACGGCCTGCGGGCCGTGGCCGTGGCGGTGGTCATCGTGCAACACTGGCTAAGCCCACCTTTTCCGCTGGGTGAAACTGGGCTGTTCTTCGTGCTTAGCGGCTACCTGGTGTCAAGCATTATCTGGCGTTACCAGGCCTACGTGGGCGCGCCGGGTTAGTGGTGGTCGCGGGTGGGCACATTCTACGTGCGGCGGGTGTTGCGCATTTTGTCGGCCTATTATCTGGCGCTGGCGGGTGGAGCGCTACTCCCGCTGGCCACCCTGCATCAATGCCCCGGCTGGTTTCTACTTCCGCTGGCCAATGTACTGGTCTATAAGTTCGCGGGGCTGGGGCGACAGCATTGGTCATTTCTGGACCATTGCTGTGGAAGCGCAATTTTATCCGCTGTGGCCTTTTGCCTTGGGCGGACTGGGCCGTAGCCTGCCGAGGCTGCTGGTGTTCTGGCAGCGGCTGGTCTATCACCTTATGCCCGACTCTGCCGGCCGCGCGCTGTTTATGGGGCCGCTGCCGGTGGTGCTGGCTTTGCTGCCGGTGTTGGTTCTGCTTGGCGCGGCTTCCTGGTACTGGGTCGAAGCTCCCATCGACCGCGTTAAAAAGCGGTTTCGCTACGCTGGTCTGGCTCCTTCATAGCAGTTCCGCTTTTTATGTGCGGAGTTAAAAGTCGAGCGTTAGCGCGGTTTCCAGGATGGTGTACATCAACCTGAAAACTGCTGTGAGGTAGGCCTCGCCGGTAGCTGGGTAAGCCTAAGGGTTGCCCGCCAGCGCGGCCAGCGGCAGTGAGCCGGTGGCGTCTACCAGCCGCTGCTGGGCGCTCAGGCCCACCTCGTGCAGGTCCTGCATGAGGCCCTCGCCGGCGGCTTCGGGCGAGTAGGTGTCGGTGGTGGTGCTCACGACCAGCACGGGGTGTTCGGGCAGGGCCACGAGCGTGGCGCGCCGGTCAATTTCGGGCGGAAACACCGGGGCCACCAGAATCAGGCGGTCGTAGGCGCGGCCGTTGCCGGCCAGCCAGCGGCAGGCCGCCGCTGCGCCGTGGCCGTAGCCCAGCACCGTCACGGGGGTATCGGGCGGGCAGGCGGCCAGCACCTGCGTCGTCAGCGCATCGAGGTACAGGGCCAGGTCGGTGAGGTCGGGCAGCAGGGTTTCGGCCGCAAACCAGGCCGCGTCGGTGCGCGGGGCCGCGTCGATGATGCCGTCGGCATTGGCATCCTGGGGCTGCTCGTAGCGGCTCAGGGCCTCGGGCAGCAGCAGCAGGCGCTCGGGGGTGTCGAGGTTTTGCAGGTGGGTGGCCAGCTCGGCCAGCGGTTGGCCGTGGCCGTGCAGGCACACCCATACGTGGGCGATGGCGGGCCCCGGCTCGCCCAAACTAAAGTAGCGGGCGGTGCGGGAAGTGGTGAAGGAAAGCGGGAGCATAGGCAAAGCAGGAATAATGCGCGAAGCAACAGGAGCCTATACGCGCCGCCCGCCCCGGCCGCCGTGTCGGGGCGGTACTACTGGGGCAAGTACTGGGGCAAGTTGAGTCGCAGCCTGGCAACGGCCGCGTTTTCCTGCATAAACCGCTCGCCTGAAAAGGGCCTGCCCGCCAGAGGAGCCGGGGTATTTTTCTGGTTGCAATTGCCCAGCTCACAATTAGCAGACAATCAGGGTCTCAGTGCGAGTACTATATTTTATTCAGCTGCCAATAGGGAAAAAAAGGCCGTCGCGCTTGGTTCGGCAGGTTTTTTAGCTACCTTTGCAGAACCAAACAGTGCGGGGTGGAGCAGTTGGTAGCTCGTTGGGCTCATAACCCAAAGGTCACTGGTTCGAGTCCAGTCCCCGCTACCTAAAAGGCCGTTTCCAAGCAGGAAACGGCCTTTTTTCTTTTCAGCCGGTCTGGAAATCGCTCCAACAATGCCGGAACGTGCACTAACAGTTCGCGCTACTTCACCACGGCCTGCTTGCTAGTCGAGCGCCCGAACTTCGTGGGGAAATACACCAGCTCGGTCCGGGCTGGGTTGATGGTGTACTGGCCCCGGAAGCGGGGCTGGAGCGCGATACGGAACTCGTGGCGGCCAATGGGCAGCTGGTCGAGGAAGATGCCGGTTCGGTGGCGCAGGTACTCGCGGTGGGTTTCGAGGTAGTTGGGCGCGGCCGGGTCGCCGTAGGAGCAGCCGGCCGGAATGGGCACTTCGAGAAGCACGTAGCGGGCTTCGTCCTTCACGTCGACCGTGACTACCAACTCGGCAGGCTGGCCGGCGCGCAGCACCACGCGGGTGCCGGCCAGCCCCGCCAGCGCCGTGCGGACGGTGAACGCACCGGCCGGCGGCAAACAGGTCGGGGCCGATGGTTTCGGGCACTTGGGCGGCTTCGAAGGTGCTGGTCCAGTGGCCGCCCATGCGCAGGCGGGCCAGCTCGGTCTCGTGGCCGGGCGCGGTGCGCAGTACCCGGTAGGCCAGCAGCGTAAAGCCCACCCGGCCCCGCAGCAGGTAGCCGTAGTAGCTGGAAGCGTGGAGCGTATCGCCGTAAAACACGCCGCCGAGCTGGGTGCGCAGGCGGTAGCGCCGCAGCGTGGCGAGCTGGTAGGGCAGGTCCAGCTGCTGGCTCAGGGCCGTGAGGGCGAAGTAGCGGTCGAGGGGCTGGCGGCCGGACTAGCGGCGGTCGAAGTGGGCGAGGTGGGTACGGTAGTCGGTCGGCGCACACAGGAGGTGCAGCAGGCCGAGCATGCGAATCAGGTCGTCGGCCGGGTTTACGCGGCAGTTTTGGCAGGGCCTTCAGCCCGGGCCACCACGGCAAACAGCGGGTCGGAACGGCCGGGCGCGGGGCTGCGGTCGAGCAGCTCGATGGCCTGCCAGCCGCCGGCGGCCAACAGGTACTGGCGCACCAGGGCCAGGTGGCCGCGGTCATCGAGGGCGTGCCAGGCAGCCACGGCCTTGCTCGGGAAGCAGCGGTTGGAAAAGGTGATGACCAGCGGGGAGCCCGCTCGCAGCACACGGGCCAACTCGCGCAGCACCGCCACGGGCTGGGTCAGGTAATCAACGGACACGCAGATGGCGGCCCCGTCGAATTCCTGGTCGGCGAAGGGCAGGGCGGGATGCTGGTTGAGGTCCTGCACCACGAAGGCGGCCAGGCGCGGGTTGGCCGCCAGCTCGGCGCGGTTCATGCCCAGGCCCACCACCCGGCGGTAGGCAATTTCGGCCGGCAGGTGGCTCACCCAGCTGCTCATCAAATC
>JALYUH010000514.1 GCA_030853985.1 Bacteroidota bacterium
CGACTTCTGCGGGCTAAAATCGGCAGAACCGTAATGCCCCCGCAACCCTGTCGATATAACCGTTGCCGTTGCGCCGCAAGCCCAACTGTAGTGCCCGCTGCCGCGTCGGTTGCGGCCAAATCCGTAAGTTGCAGCCTGATTTACTTCCCTCACTTCCATTAATTCCTCTTTTTCTTCAAGAATGAACCTTCGTTTCCTCTCCACGCTGGGCCTGGCCCTGATAACCACGGCCAGCTTCGGCCAGCAGAAGAAGCCGGCCGCCAAGGCCCCGGCCGCCAAAATGGCCATGATGACCACGCCCGGCGGCACCAGGCTCATCGAGAAAGTGACCAAGCAGCCCGGCCAGGTTTCTATTCCTTACGAGAAGTACGTGCTGCCCAACGGCCTCACGCTCGTAGTGGCCGAAGACCACTCCGACCCGCTGGTGCACGTGGACGTGACCTACCACGTCGGCTCGGCCCGCGAGCAGATTGGCAAGTCGGGCTTTGCCCACTTCTTCGAGCACATGATGTTCCAGGGCTCCGACCACGTGGGCGACCAGCAGCACTTCAAGCTGGTGACGGCCGCCGGTGGTACCCTCAACGGCTCGACCAACCAGGACCGCACCAACTACTTCGAGACGCTGCCCAGCAACCAGCTCGAAACCGGTATGTGGCTCGAAGCCGACCGCATGGGCTTCTTGCTCGATGCCGTGAGCCAGAAGAAATTCGAGATTCAGCGCTCGACCGTGAAAAACGAGCGCGGCCAGAACTACGACAACCGCCCCTACGGCCTCGCCAGCGAGTACATCTCGAAAACGCTGTATCCCTACGGCCATCCCTACTCCTGGCTCACCATCGGCTATTTGGAGGACCTGGACCGCTCGAACGTGGAAGATTTGAAGAACTTTTTCCTGCGCTGGTACGGCCCCAACAACGCTACCCTCACCGTGGGCGGCGACGTGAAGCCTGCCGAAGTAGTGAAGCTAGCCGAGAAGTATTTCGGCTCCATCAAGCGCGGCCCTTCGGTGCCGGTGCAGAAGCTGGCTGCCCCCGTGCTTACCGCCGACCGCTACGTGAGCTACACCGACAATGTGCGCTTCCCGATGCTGCAAATGGTGTTCCCGACGGTGCCCAACGGCCACCCCGACGCCGTCGCCATCGACGCCTTGGCCGAAATCATCGGCAGCGGCAAGACGTCGCTGCTCTACAAAAACCTGGTGAAAACCCAGAAAACCGTGCAGGCCCAAGCCTACCAGCAGAACTCGGAGCTGGGCGGCTTCCTCGATTTCGTGGCACTGCCCTTTCCCGGCAAAACCCTCGACAGCACGGAGGTTATTATTCGCAACACGCTGAAAGAGTTTGAGAAGCGCGGCGTAACCGACGAGGACGTGCAGCGTTTCAAGGCGCAGAACGAGGCCCAGGTTATCAACAGCTTGGCCAGCGTGCAGGGCAAAGTGAGCCAGCTCGCCGCCTACCAAACCTACTTCAACAACCCCAACTACCTCACCGTTGAACTCAAGCAGCTGCGCGCCCTCACCAAGGCCGACGTGCAGCGCGTGTACGACAAGTACGTGAAGGGCAAGCACGCCGTGATTTTGAGCGTGTTGCCGAAGACCGGCGGCGTAGCGGCGTCTAAACCTGACAACTACACCATTGATAAATCGGGCTACAAAGCCCCCGATTACGGCTACAACGGCCTGAAATACACGAAGGCCACCGACACCTTCGACCGCAGCAAGCAGCCTGCCGCCGGCACTAACCCCGTGGTGAAAGTGCCCGTACTGTACCAGGAGACGCTGCCCAACGGCTTGAAGGTAGTGGGCACGAAGAACACCGAGATTCCAGCCGTGACCATGCGCCTGACCATGCGCGGCGGTCACCGCTTGGAGCAAACCATGCCCGGCAAAGCCGGCCTGGCCCAGCTCACGGCCAGCATGCTGAACGAGGGTTCGCAGAAATACACCGGCGAGCAGTTCTCGGCCGAGCTCGACAAGCTGGGTTCGAACATATCGGTGAACGCCGGCGACAACGAAACCACCGTGTACGTGCAGAGCCTGACCAAGAACCTACCCGCCACCATGGCCCTGCTCGACCAGCGCCTGCTGCA
>JALYUH010000005.1 GCA_030853985.1 Bacteroidota bacterium
GCTCACAATGGCTTTGGCCAGCGCCGCGAGCCGGGCCGGGTTGTCCTTCTTGCCCTGGTAAATCGCGCCGCGCCCCTCAATGGGCTGATACAGCAGGCTGTACACCCGCAGGCTGTCGGGCCGAATGCTGGCGGCCAGCGCGTCGAGGTTGCCGCCCTCGCAGCGCACGGTGCGCTTGAGGTTGGGCCGGCCGGCATCGTCGTACACGAAACGCACCGTGGCGCACCACATCTGCACCTTGCTCTCGTCGAGCGAGGGCTGGCCGAGGGGCGTTTGGGCCGAAACCCTCCATGACACGAAAAAAGCAGTGAGCAGAAGCAAGCGGCGGAACATCATGCGCGACGAAGAAGGGTTGAGGCCCGAAAAGTACGAAATACCTGCCCAGCGTCCACCTTCTTCTTAGCTGTAGTCAATTTCCGTGTTGTCGCCGATGTTCAGCGAGTGGTTCATGCCCCGGAATGAGGCGTCGGAGCCCACGATGCAGTTGCTCATCACCGCCGCGCGCAGTTCGGAGTAGCTGCCGATGATGGAGTCGCTCAGGATGCAGTTTTTGACGATGGTTTTGTCGCCGATGGCTACGTTGGGGCCGATGATGGAGTGCGAAATTTGACAACCGCGCCCGATGCTGACGGGCGGAATAATGACGGCATCCGGAAACTCCGAATAGTCGCGGCCGTCCAGAAACTCGGGGCGGTTCAGCAGGCGGGCGTTGGCTTCGAGCAGGGTGTCTTTGCGGCCGCAGTCGAACCAGTTGTCCACCGAACAGGTCGTCATCACCTCCCCTTCCTCAATAAGGTGCATCAGCGCGTCGGTGAGCTGTAGCTCGCCGTGGGTACGCACGTCCGAGTCGTGCAGCCACTCCAGGGCCTGGGCCAGCTTTTCAGGATAGGCCAGCTTGTAGAGGCCCACCATGGCGAAGTTCGATTTCGGAATCTTGGGTTTCTCCACCACCTTGCTCACCCGGCCGCCGGGTCCAGTTTCCACGATGCCGAAGCGGCTGGGGTCCTTCACTTCCTTCACGGCCAGCACGGTGCCGGGCGTGGCCATCAGGGCGGGCAGGTCCACGTCCACGATGGTGTCGCCGAGCAGGATAAGCACGCCGTCGGGCTCGTGCCGAAACTCTTCCCGAGCCAGCCACAGCGCATGGCCGATGCCCTCACGGGGCTCCTGCACCACAAAGGTGGCGTGCAGGTTGGGGTAGCTGCGGCGCACGTAGCGCACAATTTTATCGCCCAGGTAGCCCACAATGAATACAAACTCGGTGATGCCCGCCGCCGTGAGCCGGTCGATGAGATGGCCCAGAATGGTGTTGCCGGCCACTGGCACCAGGCTTTTGGGCTGGGTGTGGGTGTGCGGACGCAGGCGCGAGCCAATGCCGGCCACGGGAATAACGGCTTTCATTTGTGATGCAGCGGAAGTAATGCAGCGGAATAAGTAGCGATACAGGAAGAGCGGGCGGGGCCGCCGCAACGCCGCTGCGCAGCAAGCTACAACTACTCGGGCTAAGCTGCGTACTTTGGCGCACCGGGCTCAACCGTAAGCGGGGCCGCCGGGTTTTAACTCACCCTTCGGGCCAGCCAATGCGCCGGTCCATCTTTCTCCCCAACCAAACAACTAACCCCTCCCTCTCTTCAACATGAAACGTTTTCTTCTCTATTTCGCGGGCCTGGCCCTGTTGCTCACCCAGTCGTCGTGCGGCTACAACGGCATGGTCACCCGCGACCAAGCCGTAAAGGCCCAGGCCGGTAACGTGCAAAGCTCTTACCAGCGCCGCAACGACCTCATTGGCAATCTGGTGAATACCGTGAAGGGGGCCGCCAAGTTTGAGCAGGGCACCCTCACGAGCGTGATTGAGGCCCGCGCCAAAGCCACCAGCGTGCAGCTGAACGCCAACGACCTCACCCCCGAGAACATCAAGAAATTTCAGGAAGCCCAGAGCCAGATGTCGGCCGGACTGGGCCGCCTGCTGGCCGTGTCCGAAAACTACCCCGACCTGAAGGCCAACGCCAACTTCCAGGAGCTGCAAGCCCAGATTGAGGGCACCGAAAACCGCATCAACGTGGAGCGCAACAAGTTCAATGCCGTCACCAACGACTACAATACCTTCACGCGCTCCTTCCCCAACAACCTGTTTGCCGGCATGTTCGGCTTCCCCCCCAAGCCCTACTTCGAGGCCGACCCGGCCGCCAGCAAGGCCCCAACGGTGCAATTCTAGTCATTCAACAATTATCATTTAACATTTAACAGTTCGGCAGAAATAAGCTGAGCCGGTAATGTTACCATCCGATTTGGACGGACTGTTGAACGGTAGTTGTTACATGTTAAATGATAATTGTTAAATGAAAAGCCCCCTTACTCCCGCCGAAGACGCGGCGCTGGTCGCGGCCATTAAGGCGGCCGAGGTGCAGACTTCGGGCGAAATCCGGGTGCACCTGGAGGATACCTGCCCCACCCCCGAGCCCCTCGACCGGGCCGCCCAGGTGTTCGGCGAGCTGAACATGCACAAGACGGCCGCCCGCAACGGCGTGCTGTTTTACCTGGCCTGGCAGAGCCGGCAGTTTGCCGTGGTGGGCGATTCCGCCATCAACGCCGCCGTGCCCGACGAGTTCTGGGAAACCACCAAAGAGGCGGTGCTGGAGCATTTCCGGGGCGAGAAGTACGTGGTAGGCCTCGAGCGCGGCATCAAAATGGTGGGCGAGCAGCTCAAGCGATACTTCCCCTACAATGCCGCGACCGACGAGAACGAGCTCGACGATGCCATTTCTTTCGGCGGCTCCCAGCCGCCCACCAACGCATGAAAATTCCCGTGGCTAACGCCGCTCAATTAACGCGGCCCGCCGTGCTTACCCCCGCGCCCGTCCGGCGCGCCCCGCAGTGGTGGCCCCGGCTGCTGCTTCTGCTGGCGCTGCTGGCCAGCCTGGGCACCGCCGCCCAAACCCTGCCCCCGCGCCCCAACCCGCCGCGCCTCGTGAACGACTTGGCGGGGCTGCTGCAGGGCGGCGAGGCCGACCAGCTGGAGCAAAAGCTGGTGGCCTACAACGACAGCACCTCCTCGCAGATTGCCATCGTAACCGTGCCCACCCTCGATGGCAACGATATTGCCGATTATGCCCAGAAGCTCTACGAGGCCTGGGGCATCGGCCGCAAGGGCAAGAACAACGGCATTCTGATTCTGGTGGCCCAGCAGGAGCACCAGGCCCGCATCCAGACCGGCTACGGCCTCGAAGGCGCGGTGCCCGATGCCATCGCGAAGCGCATCATCAGCAACACGCTGGTGCCCGCTTTCCGCCAGAACCAGTACTACGCCGGCCTCGACCGGGGCACTGACCAGCTCATTGCTCTCGCCAAAGGCGAGTATCAGGCCGACCCCGCCGATGCCCGGCCACAGGGCCGTAGCGACGGCGGCGGCTCCGGCATTCCGTTCTGGGTTATCATCGTGGTGCTCGTCATCTTGTTTGTGATGCTGCGCAACCGGGGCGGCGGCGGCGGGCGCAACCGGGGTTTCGGCGGCGGTTTTATTCCGCCCATCATCTTCGGCGGCGGCGGCTTTGGTGGCGGCGGCGGGGGCTTTGGCGGGGGCGGCGGCGGCGGTTTTGGCGGCTTTGGCGGTGGCAGCAGCGGCGGCGGTGGGGCCAGCGGCAGCTGGTAGGTTCTTCCCCGGTTCACGGTAAATGGGTAGGGGTTGATGCTTGGGAGTATTCTTAAGCATTAACCCCTACCCATTTACCGTAAACCAGTAATTTTAGTGGTCGCTACGCACGCCGGCCGGGATGGCCACGGTTAACCGGTTTTCGGCGGGCGGCACGGGGCAGGAATAGCCTGGGCTGTAGGCGCACGAGGGATTGTAGGCACGGTTGAAATCGAGCTGCATCGTGCGGGCCCCGGCGGGCGGCAGGCGCAGGTCGATGTAGCGGCCCCCGCCGTAGCTGCCGCGCCCGTTGCTGCCGTCGGTGAAAGGCAGCATGAGGTAATCCTCGAAGCCCGGCCGTTTCAGCAACTCCAGCGGCTGGTAGACGCTCAAGTGCTGCGGCTGGCCATCGAGCACGAAGCGCAACTCGCCATACTTGCGGTACAACGGCCGCCGCGCGGTGCTAGTAGGTATTTCGAACGGCCGGGAGGTCGAATCGCGCACCAGGGTAGCTTCCACGTAATAGCGGTAATCGGTGGGATAAAACGGCAGGCCAGCAAAAACCTTGCGCTCGGCTGCCGACAGCGGCGACTCTTCCGGATTGCGGAATTCCGCGTTCAAGTCAGCCTGAAACTTCAGCACGCTCAGTTGGTGGGCGGCGGCATCGAAGCGCGTAGTGGTGGCCGGCGCCTGGGCGCGGGCCACTCCGGCCAGCAAGCCCAGCCACCCCAGAAACAACATTTTTTTCATCTTTCAAAGTACGGCAGCAACAGGGGCAGCGGCGCTACGCTCAACCTTTTGGCAGCCGGCACAGTATCAGGCCTACCGGGCCAGCTTTGCTACCCGACTATTCTTTCATCACCCTTTTTTCTTTCACGCCATGAATGCTTCCCGGCTCTCCCTGTTTCTGTTTCTAGCCGCGCTGGCCACCACCCTCACCGGCTGCGACGCCATTGGCGGTATCTTCAAGGCCGGTGCCTACACGGGCATCATCGCCGTGTTTATCGTGGTAGCCCTGTTGTTCTTCATCGTGAACAAGATGCGCGGCCCGCGCCCCTAGTTCGGACTGCTATCAAACGCAAAAAGGCGCGGCTCCTACCTGGGAGCCGCGCCTTTTTTGTGGGTCGATACAAAGCTTACTTCTTGCTGGGCATGGTGCCGATGATGTGGTCCCAGAGCGTGCTGCTCACGCCGAATGCTACTTCGTCCTGGCGGTAGTGGTGCTGGCTGTGGTGCGTCCACCACACTTTGAGAAAGTTTTTGGGTGGTGAGTAGGCATGAATGGCGTAGTGCACGAACAGGTACATGGCGTACCCAAACGTGAAGCCCGATAACAGCCCAAACGCGTAGGAGCCGAAGCTGAACCGGAAGATGAAAAACAGCAGCGATGCCACAAACACCGTGATGATGGGCGGCATGGCCAGCCGGGTCTTATCCTTGGGGTATTCGTGGTGCACGCCGTGCATGGTATACTGGAACTTGGCCCGGCCCGCCGTGGTGGCCGGAATATGGTACACATAGCGATGCACTAGGTACTCGATAAAAGTAAAAGCCAGCAGCCCCACCAAAAACAGCCCCAGCGCCGACACGCCCGACATGAAGCCGTGCGTGAGGCCGTAGTACATACTGATGATGCCGGTAGCGGCGAAAATGCTCACTGGCAGGGCAATGTGCGTGTGCGAGAGGCGCTCCAGCACCGGATTTTTGAACAGCTGCGCTGAGCCCTTGTGCTTGGGCCGCACGGGGGCGGCTTCGGGGGCCGGGGCGGGCACTACGAGGGGCTCTTCGGGGGATAAGGTCTGCATAAGGCTAACGAACAACGAACTAATCTAAACACAAATTTACGCGGTGGGCGGCAATGTGCCGGGCCGGGCAAAACCCACGCCCGCCAGCCGGGCCACCACCGCCGGCAGCGTACAGGCCACCGAGCAGCGCACCCGCGCCTGGGCATAAAACCGTTTTCGGGCCAAGAGGGTTTCGCACAGCCACGCTTCCGCGCCCCCGGCGGCGGCCATCAGGGGTCGTTTAGCTACTTCTGCGGCCGACAATCGGGCCGCCAGCTCGGCCACCGGCACGTCGAGCCAGAGCGTGGGGCCGGCCTGGTTGAGCAGGCGCATATTGTCGTGAAAGCAGGGTGTGCCGCCGCCCGTAGCCAGCACCAGCGGCGGCCCGCCGGCCGCCAGTGCCGCCCGCAGCACCGCCGCTTCCAGCTCCCGAAAGGCCGCTTCGCCTTCTTGGGCGAATATTTCGCGCACGCCGTGCCCGGTGCGGGCTTCAATGGCTAAGTCGAGGTCGAGGAAAGGGCGGTTGAAGTGGGCGGCCAGTTGGCGGCCCAGCGTGGTTTTGCCCGCGCCGGGCAAGCCCACCAGGCTGAGGTGGCCCGAGCCGGTGGGCAGCAGGGTTTCGGACGAAGCAGTGGGCATGAGGGTAAGGTAGTGGAATGCGCGAGGAAGCTGGCGCGGGCCTTGGTTCGGCCCATCTAATTTCAACCGAAGCGCTATGCCGCAGTGGTGCCGGCCGAATGCGGGGCGGGCCTGCCGGGCAGCGCGGGCCAGAGGCCCGCCAGTAGTCGGCACGAGGCTGGAGCCCCGCGCCAGCCGCCTTCCCTTACCCCAGCTTCACGCGCGGGTCGAGTACGGCATACAGCACGTCGACCACGATGTTGATGAGCACGAACAGCGCGGCCACGAACAGCGTGGCCCCCATCACTACTGGAAAATCGAGATTCTCCACGGCGCGGAGTGTGACGGTGCCCAGACCCTTCCAGTTGAAGATGTATTCGATGAAAAACGCGCCCGCCATCAGCGAAGCCAGCCAGCCCGATACGGCCGTGACGACCGGGTTCAGGGCGTTGCGCAGGGCGTGGTGCAGCACGGTGGCGGAGCGGCTCAGCCCCTTCGCGCGGGCCGTGCGGATGTAGTCCTGCCCCAGCACATCGAGCATGCTGGAGCGCGTGAGCTGCGTGATGATGGCCAGCGGCCGGATGCCCAGCGCCACGGCCGGCAGCAGCAAATTGCGCAGCACCAAGTGCCGCTCGCCCGTGAACGGGTCGGTTTCGTAGAGCTGCCCGGTGAGGCTCAGGCCCGTAAAGTGGCTCCAGTAGAAGCCGAACGTGACGGCGATGAGGATGGCGGCCACGAACGAGGGCACCGAAATACCCAGCACCGACGTGCTCACCAGCACCCTATCGAGCCACGACTGGGGCCGCAGGGCCGCCGCCACGCCAAAAGCCACGCCGCCCACGCTGGCAATGAGCATGGCCGCCAGCGCCAGCCACATGGTGCCGGGAAAATAATCGAGCAGAATGCGCAGCACGTCCTTGTTGCTCTGGAAAGAGCGGCGCAAGTAAGGTTTTTTCAGCACCAATGCTTTGGAGCCCAATGGCAGCAGCGCGAAGCCGCCGTAGCGGGCGCGGCCGGCCGAGTCGGCGGGGTGCAGGCCCAGCGGCGAAATATCGTTGAGGTAGCCCACCAGGCGGGCGGGCAGGGGCTGGTCGAGGCCCAGGTCGGCGGTAATAGCGGCTTTGGTGGCCAGGTCGCTGCGCTGGCCGGCCAGCAGGGCGGCCGGGTCGCCGGGCAGCACATTGAACAGCAAAAACACCGTGCACGCCACACCCACCAGCACGAGCAGGCCCTGCGCCAAGCGACGGAAGATGAAAGGAAGCATTTTTAGGGTGTGAGGATACGGGGGTAGGAGGGCAGCCCGTCATGCCGAGCGCAGCCGAGGCATCTCGCTGGTGATAGTAACTCTTTAATCGCTGCAAAAAGGGTTAGTGCGGCACGCGAGAT
>JALYUH010000007.1 GCA_030853985.1 Bacteroidota bacterium
CGACTTCGCCCACCACGGCCAACTTAAAGGGCAAACTGTAGTCGCGCTGACTACGCCGCACGCGCGGCTCAGAGGGGTTTTGCATGACATCTTTTGGAAAAGTGTCAACACATAGCCGGACGGGACATAAAAGTTAAAAAGGCCCGTCTGATGATTCAGACGGGCCTTTTTAACTTTTAACGCTCAGCGTTTAACTGTCCTTACAGCTCGACCGACGAATGCACACCCACGGGCTCGTACTCGTCTTCGCCATCGGTCATTTGCGGGGCGGTTACTTTGCGCACGTTGCGGGCGCAGTCCTCGTCGCGGTGGTTGCGGCCCACGGTGAACTCGACCCAGTCGCCTTCGCGCAGGTCGTTGAAGTCGCCCTCGGTGAGGTCGGCGTAGCTGAAGAACAGGTTGTTCGGGGGCATTACCACGAAGCCGAAGCCGTTTTTCAGGTTTTTGATGGTGCTCATGCCCATCGTGCCCACGGGGCCGGCGGCGGTGGGGCCGGTGGGGCGGGCCAGCTTGGGCGCGGCGGCCGTGCTGGGCGCAAAGGCGGCGGGCTCCGACTGGTTCACGAACAGGGCTTCCACCACTTCGTCCTGCTCCTGCAGGCCGCGGTCAATCACGTCGTGCATGGCCACCGGGTAGGTCACCTGCTCCAGCAGCTGCTGCGAGGCGCGCGTGACGCGGGTTTCGCCCTTGAAGTCTTCGTATTTGAAGTCCCAGTTCAGCAGCATCACGCGGGTACCCACGGTGTTGAGCTTGCGGATGAGGGGCACATAGTCGGAGTCGCCGGCGATGAGCACGACCACATCGAGCGTCTTGTGCAGCGAGAGTTCGAGGGCTTCGAGGCTCAGCCACACGTCGATGCCTTTTTCCTGGAGGCGGCCGTCGCGGGTTTTCAGGGCCATGTAGTGCGTTTGCACGCCCAGGTTCATCAGAATATCGTCGAGCAGGCGGTCGTGAAACAGGCGGTCCTTGTCGCGGGCTTCGGTGGCCGAGAGGCGGCCGCGGAAAAAGTGGGCATCGGTGATGCGCGCCAAGCGCACGTCCACGTCCTCTTCTTCGGCTACCTGATGGCGGATGAATTCGTGGAGGCCTTCGAGGCTGATACGGGCCTTGCGCTCGTGCTGGAAATAATAATAGTCGCTAATTTTTAGAAAATAGTTGCCGTCATAAAAGACACCAACCCGAATCAAAGGGCTGTTCATCTGGTTCATGGTAATGGAGTTGCGTAAAGTTAGAGAAGTGTTTTGAGTGGGATGTAGGGTGGTTTATCGGAGGTAGAAGCACCGGCCTGAACCCTGGCAAATTTGCCAGCCGGTGGTGAGCATAGCACGGTAACGGGGCATAACGAAAGCGCGGCGCGGCGGCCCGATAATAGGCGGTCGCGGCTTCAAACGCTCAGAAAATGAAACTTTAACGGGGCCGGGCCGGCGGAAACGATTGAAATCGTAGAATAACAACCTGAATCAATACCAACACAATCCTATTCTAACAGCATATCTGCTGCGAAGCTAGTGTTCTTAGCTGACTTATGCAATAGTGCAAGGTTACGATATAAGCCCGCCAGCTGCCCTGCGGGGTGCCTGTGGCTAAACCCAATGCATGGAACCTACCACCAGCCCCAGCACCAGCAGCGCGTAGCCCACGCAGATACCCACTTCCAGCAGGTTGCCGCTGGCCGAGCCCGTCGTGATAAGCGGCACCTTAAACGAGTAGTTGACAATGGGCAGAAACCACCTTACGCCCGCTTTGGTGAGCGAATCGGCCAGTAGGTGCGAGGCGTAGCCGGTGCCCGCGTACAGGGCCACGCCGCGCCAGCCGAGGTGCTCGTCGGCGAGGTGGCCAATGTAGGTCCAGAGCGCGGTGGCCCAGATAGTGTGCGTCCAGGAGCGGTGCGAGGTGAAGGGGGCCAGCGCGATGAATGTGCCCAATAAACTTAGCCACAGCTGCTCGGTGTAGAGGCCGGCCACTACCGTGCCCAGGCCCGTGAACAGCAGCGCCAGCCGCCGGGCCGAGCCGCCCTGCATACCCACGCCAATGAGCCCGAAGGCCAGCGCCGCCGTGTAGTAGAGCCGCTGCTCGGAGCCGGGCGCCCGCTGAAAGTAGGCGAAGGCGGCCAGCGCCAGTGCCCCGGCCGCAAAGGCCCAGCGCACGTAGTTCTGCGTGAAGCCCAGGTGCTTGCTGAGGCGACTTTCGGGGTGGTCGAGGTCGGGGGCGAGGCTGGAAAAGCCGGCCAGGGCAATGCCGGCCAGCGAGAACGGGATGCCCGGGGCCAGCCCGGCCACGGCCACGCCGGTGATAAGGCCGATGGCCAAGTGGGAAGAGCCGCGCATGCGCTGGGTTAGTTGTCAGTTGCTTGTTGTCAGTTGTTAGTTTGCGCTGTGGGTCGTTGCCGGCCTGACAACGAACAACTGACAACTAAAACCAGCGGCGAAGCTACGGGCGGCCCCGGAAACCTTCGTCCCCTTTGCCGTGTATTTACCCCGCTGCCCGACCGGATTTTCATCTGGCCGGGCTACTTCATTTGCCCCCCTAGCCTGAATTCCTTGTGCAAGTAGCTGATTTTCTTCGCCTCTATCGTTTATCGCCCGAGCTGCAAGTGCTGGCCTCGCGCCTGCGCGAAGCCGCCAAGCCCGACCCCGGCCGCCTGCGGCTGCACCTGCGCGGCCTGGTGGGCAGCCAGGATGCCGTGGTGGCGGCGGCCGTGGCGCACGCCCAGCACCCGCACGTGTTCATCCTGCACGACAAGGACGAGGCGGCCTATTTCCTGTCCGATTTGCAGCATTTGTTGCCCGAGGGGCCGGAAGTGCTGCTGTTCCCCAGTTCCTACAAGCGGCCCTACCAGTTCGACGAAACCGAAAACGCCAACGTGCTGATGCGCGCCGAGGCATTGAACCGCATCAACACGACGCGGGCTGCTTCGACGGGCAATAGCGTGTTCATCGTGACCTATCCGGAGGCCCTGACGGAAAAGGTGATTAACCGCCAGAGTCTGGTGAAAAACACGTTCAACGCGAAAGTGGGCGACCGGCTGGACGTGAATTTCCTGGGCGAGCTGCTGGGCGAATACGATTTTGAGAAAACGGATTTTGTGTACGAGGCGGGGCAGTACGCGGTGCGCGGCGGCATTGTCGACGTGTTCAGCTACGCGAATGAATTGCCGTTTCGCCTCGAATTATTCGGCGATGAGATTGAGAGCATCCGGACGTTTAATCCGGAGACGCAGCTGTCGGTGGAGGCGAAGCAAAGCATCAGCATCATCCCCAATGTGCAGACCAAGATGCTGACCGAAACGCGGGAGGCTTTCTTCGAATTTCTGCCCCGCACGGCCTGCATCTGGGCCAAGGACGTGCGCCAGACGCTGGACGTAGTGAACGAGTTATTTGAGAAAGCGGAGGCGAATTTTCAGCTGATGCTGGGCGAGGCGGGCGGCATGCAAATCGTGAGCAAGCCCGGCGATTTATTTGAATCGGGCAAGAGCTTCAAGAAATTGTTTGACGAATTCGCGGTGGTGGAATTCGGCAAGCGCTTTCATTTCAAAAACGCGGACACATTTCAATTCACCGCCAAGCCACAGCCGAGTTTCAACAAAGAATTCGAGCGGATGGTGAAGAATATTAAGGAAAACCAGCTGCGCAATTTCACCACAATAATTACCGCCGATACCGTGCGCCAGGCCGACCGGCTGCGCACGATATTTGACGAATTAGACAACAACGTGCAGTTTCAGCACCTGCTGATGGCCCTGCGCGAAGGCTTCATTGATGAGCAGCTGGAGCTGGCCGTGTACACCGACCACCAATTATTCGAGCGTTACTACCGGGCGCAGGAAGCCCGGAAATTCTCGAAGAAAAAAGCGCTGACGCTGCGCGAGCTGAAAACGCTGCAACCGGGCGATTACGTGACGCACCAGGACTACGGCATTGCGCGGTTTGCGGGCCTGACGCAGGTGGAAATCAATGGGCAGATTCAGGAAGCTATTCGGCTGGTTTATCGGGACGATGACTTGCTGACGGTGAGCATTCACTCGCTGCACAAGATTGCCAAGTACAGCGGCGCGGAGGGCTCGCCACCCACGATGAGCAAGCTGGGCTCGCCAGAGTGGGAGAACAAGAAGAAGTCGGTGAAGAAGAAGGTGAAGGATATTGCGGCCGACCTTATCCGACTGTATGCCAAACGGAAAACCGCGCCGGGCTTCGCTTTTTCCATCGATGGATTTTTGCAGGCGGAATTGGAATCGAGCTTCATCTACGAGGACACGCCCGACCAGGCCAAGGCCGTGGAGGACGTGAAGCAGGACATGCAGCAGCCTCACCCGATGGACCGGCTCATCTGCGGCGACGTGGGCTTTGGCAAGACGGAAGTGGCTATTCGGGCGGCGTTTAAGGCCGTGGTGGATGGCAAGCAGGCAGCGGTGTTAGTACCGACCACCATCCTGGCCATGCAACACTACAAAACCTTTCGGGACCGGCTGGCGACCATGCCGGTGACGGTGGAATACATCAACCGGTTCAAATCGACGAAGCAGATAAAGGAGACGCTGGGACGCGTGGCGGAGGGCAAAACCGACATTCTGATTGGTACGCATCGGCTGACCAATAAGGATATTAAGTTCAAGGATTTGGGCCTGCTGATTATTGACGAAGAGCAGAAATTCGGCGTCAAGACCAAGGATAAGTTGAAAGAGCTGAAGGTGAACGTGGACACGCTCACGCTATCGGCCACGCCGATTCCGCGCACGCTGCACTTCTCGCTGATGGGCGCGAGGGATTTGAGCGTGATTGCCACGCCGCCGCCCAACCGCCAGCCGGTGAACACGGAGCTGCACGTGTATGACGAGATTCTGATTCGGGACGCGGTGGCGCGGGAGCTGAAGCGCGGCGGGCAGGTGTTTTTCGTGCACAACCGGGTGAAGGACATCGAGGAAATGGCTGCCACCATTCTGCGGCTGGTGCCCGATGCCAAAATCACCTTCGCCCACGGGCAGATGGACGGCGAGATGCTGGAAAAGCGCATGATGAAGTTCGTGGAGGGCGAATACGACGTGCTGGTTTCGACCAACATCATCGAAAGCGGGCTCGATATTCCCAACGCTAACACCATCATTATCAACCGCGCCCATTTGGCCGGCCTGTCAGATTTGCACCAGATGCGCGGCCGCGTGGGCCGCTCCAACCGCAAGGCGTACTGCTACTTATTGACGCCGCCGGTGGCGCAGCTGCCGGCCGATGCGCGCAAGCGTTTGAGCACGCTGGAAGAGTTTTCGGACCTGGGCGCGGGCTTCAACGTGGCCATGCGCGACCTTGATATTCGCGGCGCGGGCAATTTACTGGGCGGCGAGCAGTCGGGCTTCATCAATGACCTGGGCTACGAAACCTACCACCAGATTCTGGACGAGGCGGTGACGGAACTGAAGGAAACGGAGTTTCGCGACTTGTTTCTGGGCGACTCCAACCAGCGGCTGCAAATGGCGGCCGGCGCAGGCCGCAACCAGGAATGCAACGTGGAGACGGACCAGCAGGTGCTCATCCCGGAAAAGTACGTGAGCAACGTATCGGAGCGCCTGCAGCTGTATGCCAAGCTCGACCGCGCCCAGAAGCCGGAGGAGCTGCGCAAGCTGCTAGCCAGCATGGTGGACCGGTTCGGCCCGCTGCCGGCCGAGGTGGAGCAGCTGGCCGATATCGTGCGGCTGCGCTGGCAGGCCTGCCAGGTGGGCTTCGCCAAAATCACGCTCAAGCGCGACACGCTGAAGGGCTACCTGCCCGCCGACGACGACCACAAGGCCTACTTCCAGGGCGAGCAGTTCGGCACCATCCTCAACTACGTGCAGACGCACCCGCGCACCGCCAAGCTCAAGGAGCACAAGGCCCAGCTGATTGTGACGTTTGAGGAGGTGCGCTCCATTCAGCAAGCCAAGCGCGTGCTGAGCGAGCTGGGCAGCGAGGAGGCGGTAGCGGCGTGAAGACGCATATTTGCGTCTAATCGCAACTTCGTGCCGGTGTTTCGTTCTCCGGCGAAATGCAACGATGCCTCTCTACATTCTGCTATTATGAAGCTCTTTCTTGCCTTTCTGCTCCTCGCGCTGTTGCCGCTGCTGGCCGCCGCTCAAGCCACCATCAACTTTAGCCTCAAGCACGAGCTGGACAGCATCTACGCCGTGGACCAGCGCTGGCGCAGCATGCTGTTCGAGCCGCGGGTACGCTACCGGCCCGACTCGCTGGCTACGGCGCTGGGCGTGCCCAAAGCCAGCTTGAACAACTACGTGATGCACCGCATGCTGCAAACCGATTCGGCCAACCAGGTGCGGATGAAGGCCATTTTGAAGCAGTACGGCTACCCCGGCAAGGCGCTGGTGGGCGAGCCCACGAACGAGGCCGCGTGGTACGTCATCCAGCACTCGCCCGCTATCGGCACCTACCTGCCGCTCATTAAAAAAGCGGCCGGGAATGGCGAATTGCCCTTTTATCTGTACGCCAAGATGCTCGACCGCCAGCTCATGCGCGACGGCAAAGAGCAGCGCTACGGTACGCAGGCCATGAGCTATAATATACTGAACGCGCAAACTGGTCGCCGGGAGCCGCAGCCGCTGTTCATGTGGCCCATCGAGGATGCGGCGCGGGTGAACGAGCGCCGCCGCAAGGCCGGTTTCCCCGAAACTGTGGAGCAAAACGCGGCGGCCCTCGGTATTCAATACCAGGTGCTGACCTTATCGGATGTGAAAAAAATGCCCAAATAAGGCAGTCCTCTTATTACTCCACCAGCCAGGAAATCGTATCTTGGCGAAGGATTATAAACAAGCTAGAAGATGAACTATAACGAGCGTTTTGGCCAGATTGAGGCCATGCTGGCCGACCTGCTGCGCCGCATGGACCGGCAGGCCGAGCAGATGGACCGGCAGGCCGAGCAAATGGACCGGCAGGCCGAGCAGATGGATGGTGTTATCAGCATCCTGAAAATTTCAGATGAGCGCCAGACCCGTGCCGAGGAGCGCCAGGATACCATACTGGCCGAAATGCAGCGCGGCTTTGCCAAATCCGACCGAAAGTTTGAGGAGCAGAACCAGCGCCTCATCGACCAGGGGAAGCGCCAGGACGTGATGCTCGATACCCAGGCGCAGATGCTGGAGGTGCTGAGCCGGCAGGCCACTCGTACCGACGCCCTGGAACGGCACGCGCCCACCATTATGGCCTTCGAGGGACGGATGCGGCGCCTGGAGGAAGCCGTTTTCAACAAAGCCAGCTAAGAAGCCCGCCCGCTTTTTTCTCTATGACCATTCGCTGGCACTGCCTTCCCTTTGAAGCCCTTCCGAGCCTGATTCTCTACGACCTGCTGCGCCTGCGCGCCGAGGTGTTTGTGGTGGAGCAAAACTGTGCTTTCCAGGATATTGACCGGCAGGATATGGATGCCCATCACCTGCTGGGCTACAACGAAGCCGGCGAGCTGGCCGCCTATGCCCGGCTGTTCGACGCGGGCAAAAGCCACGAGCAGGCCAGCATCGGGCGCGTGATTGTGGCGCAGGCCTTCCGGCAGTACGGCCTGGGCCGCGAACTGATGCGGCAGGCCCTGTCGTATTCGGATGCCTTATTCGGGCCGCAGGCCAACAAAATCGGGGCCCAGCAGCACCTGGAGCATTTTTATAACGAGTTCGGCTACGAGCAGAGCGGGCCGATGTACGTGGAGGACGGCATTCCGCACATCCCGATGGTGCGGCCCGCGTAGCCAAGTTGTCAAAACCTACGTATTTCGCACGCTATTGCCGCCCTTACTTCCGAGTTATGCCCATTCTTGCTTCAGACCTGCTGTCCATCTTTAGTGCCCTGCCAAGCGCCTGCCTGCTGCTTTCGCCCGAATTCGTGATTGAGGCAGCCAGTGAGGCCTACCTGAGAGCGACCAGTACGCAACGCGCCGACATCCTGGGCAAGTACGTATTCGACGTGTTTCCCGACAACCCCAAAGCGGCGGAAGCCCATGCCGTGCGCGACGTGCGCGCTTCGCTGGAGCAGGTACTGGCGACCGGCCAGCCCCACGAGCTGCCGCTGCAACCCTACGACCTGCCCGACCCCGCGCAGCCCGGCCAGTTCACGGAGCACTACTGGCAGACCCGCAACGTGCCCGTGCTTGATGAGCAGGGCCGGGTGACGCATCTTATCCATGAAGTTACCGACATCACGGCCCAAACGCAGGCCGCCGCCCGGCTGCACGACTCGGAAGTGCGCGCCCAGGCCGCCCAAGAGGCCGCCGAGTGGCAGCGCGGCGAACTGGCCCGCATTTTTGAGCAAGCTCCGGTGGCCATTGCCACCTACCGCGGCCCCAACTTCGTGATTGAGCTGGCCAACCCGACGGTGCTGGCCTTGTGGGACCGCACGCCGGCGCAGGCCATCGGCACACCGCTGTTCGAGCTACTGCCCGAAATTACCGGCCAGGGCTTCGACGACCTCCTGAACCAGGTGATGGCCAGCGGCGAGAACTACGTTGCCAAAGAAATGCTCTCCACCATTGTCCGCAACGGCCAGCCCGAGGCGGTGTACTGGAACTTTGTGTACCTACCTCTGCGCGAAGACGATGGCACCATTTCGGGCGCGATGGTGGTGGCCACCGAAGTGAGCGAGCAGGTGCAGGCCCGCCAGCAAATCCAGGACCTCAACACCCAGCTCGCGGCCGTGAACAGCGCCCTGCACGAAAGCAACGCCGAGCTGCTCACCAACCAGGAAGAAGTGTTGAAAGTGCAGCAGCTGCTCGAAGGCCGCGTAGCCGAGCGCACCCGGCAGCTGGAAGCGGCCCTCGCCCATGCCGGGCAACAGCGCGCCAGCCTGGCCGAAGCCTTGCCAGAGAAGCCCCGTTCCGGCACGCCGGAAGCGGCGGAGTAACGGAGTGGCAGTGTGGCCAGAAAAAGAACAGTCGTGCGCTGCATGACCGTTCTTTTCTGGATTAATTACCGACTACACCGCGCAGCCCTCGGGGCCGCAGGCATCACCATCGGCCACCATCGTCAGGGCCGGTCTGGTGGGCTTGAACTCATCGTACACCTTCGCCAGCACTTCGGCAAACAGTTCGGGCTGCTGCGCGCCGGATACGGCGTACTTGTCTTCAAATACGAAAAACGGTACGCCCTGAACCCCAATCTGTTGGGCCTGGTATTCGTCGAGGCGCACGGCTTCGCCGTAGGTGCCAGCGGTGAGGGCGGCGCGGCTTTCGGTGGCATCGAGGCCCACTTCGGTGCCGAGCTTTACAAGCGTGTCGAGGTCGCCAATGTTCTGGCCTTCGAGGTAGTAGGCGGCCATGAGGCGCTCCTTGGTGGCATCCTGCCGGCCGTAGTGCGCACCGAGGTGAATGAGTTGGTGGGCCAGAAAGGTATTGGCCGGAATGGCGTTTTCGAGGTCATAGCTCAGGCCCACTTCTTTGGCTACGCCCGACATATATTCGTTCATGCGGCGGCCTTCTTCGGGAGAAACGCCCTTTTTCTTGGCCAGCGACTCGTGCAGGCGCTCGCCGGGAATGGGCTGGAAATCGGGCGTGAGCTGGAAGCTGTGCCACACCACTTCCACTTCGTCGCGGTGGGCGAAGCCGGCCAGGGCCTTTTCGAACTTGCGCTTGCCGATGTAGCAGAACGGGCACACGACGTCGGACCAGATTTCAACTTTCATATACTTGGGATTTTTTTGATTGCAATAATCGCAATGGCAGAAGCTACAAGAACCGGGCGCGGCGAAAAGTTTCAGCAGGGTCTGGTCATGCAGCGCGGAGCATCTTGCCCGCCCAACGCAAGCCAATCGCATCGGCGGGGCGGGTATTGAGGTCAGGATGCTTGGCGGCGCGCTGCCCGATGGCCATGGCCAATGCCCTGCCACTCCCACCACAACCTTCGCCCCCAAGCCTAGTTAATAAACACTTCGGCCCTTTGGGCCTTCATTCAGACTCATTCTCCTCATGGAATATCAAAAATTAGGCTCCTCCGACGTTTCCGTTTCGCGCATCACCTTCGGCAGCTGGGCGGCCGGCGGCTGGATGTGGGGCGGCACCGAGCAGAACGATGCCGTAGGGGCCATCCACGCCAGCTACGAGCTGGGCGTGACCAGCATCGATACCGCACCGGTGTACGGCATGGGGTTCAGCGAGGAAATCGTGGGCGAAGCCATCAAAAGCCTGCCGCGCGATAAGGTGCAGGTTATCAGCAAATTCGGCATGCGCTGGGATTTGGCGCAGGGCGATTTCGCCATGAAAACGAAGGACAACCAGGGCCACGACCTCGACGTGTACAAGTACGCCGGCCGCGCCAGCATCATCAAGGAGTGCGAAGACAGCCTGCGCCGCCTCGGCACCGACTACATCGACCTCTACCAGCAGCACTGGCCCGACACCACCACCCCGATTGACGAGACGATGGAGGCCCTGAGCCGCCTCCTTGAGCAGGGAAAGGTGCGCGCCGCCGGCGTGAGCAACTATTCGGTAGCCCAGATGCAGGAAGCCGAAAAAACGCTGAACCTCGCCTCCAACCAAGTGCCCTACAGCATGCTGCGCCGCGACATTGAAGCCGACATGGTGCCGTACTGCCAGGAAAACGGCAAGGCCATCCTGGTGTATAGCCCGCTGCAGCTGGGCCTGCTCACCGGCAAAATGAAGCCCGGCCAGGAGTTCGGCGCAGGCGACCTGCGCAATGGCAACCGCTTTTTCACGCCCGAAAGCGTGCAGCGCGTGAACGCCGTGCTCAACAAAATTCGCCCGCTGGCCGAAACCAAAAATGCCACCCTCAGCCAGCTCGTGCTGCGCTGGACGCTGGCGCAGCCCGGCATCTCGGTGGCGCTGGTGGGCGCCCGCAACCCCGAGCAGGCCGTGCAGAATGCGCGGGCGCTGGACTTCCAGCTCACGTTTGAGGAAGTGGATTTCATCAATAAGCAGCTGCGAGAGCTGGTAGTGGCCTGAGCAGCTACCCCAATAGGTTAGCGGCCCGCGCCTACTGCTTCTCGATGCGCTGCACCGTGCTGCCCTGGGCCGTGCGCACCTGCAGCAGGTATAAGCCAGCGGGAAGGCCCGCGAGCGGTATTTCCTGCACCCGGCCGCCGGTGAGGATTTCGGCGCGCACTACCTGGCCGGCGAGGCTGAGCACGCGCACGGCACAAGGCTCGGCGGGGGCGGCCGTCAGGTCGAGGCGGAGGCGGTCGGTGGCGGGGTTGGGGTAGGCCAGGCTGGGCTGCGGGCCGGGTGCCAGGCGCACGGTAACCACCGGCGAATAGGCCACGGCCCCGTTGCGGTCGGCCTGCCGCAGGCGGTAGTAGCTGGTGCCGGGCAGCGGCTGCGCGTCGGTAGCGGCATACCCGGTGGCATTGGTGGAGTTGCCCTGGGCGCTCACCTCGCGCACGGCGGTGTAGGCTTCGCCCTAGGCGCTGCGCTCGATAACGAACTTATCACTGTTCTGCTCCGAAGCCGTGACCCAGCGCAGCTGCACCTGGCCCTTCACCACCTCGGCGGTGAACACGGCCAGCTCGACGGGCAGCGGGCGCACCGAACAGTAGGTGGTGGCAGGGCCCACGCTGCCGGTTTGCGAGCTGAAGCCCGATTTGCCTGCGTTGCAGAAATCGAGCCGGCCCACCAGCCCGAACGCCCCCTCGTTCACGGCGTAGCCATTGGCCGTGAAGCTGCCGCGCAACGGGGCCGCCGGGCCGCTCATGCTGGCCCCGGCCTTGTTCGAGAAGTTGCCGCTGCTGGCCACGGTGCCCGCGTTGCTGATGGCACCAAAGTTCACCAGCTGGCCCACTACCCGGAACGTAGCCCCGCGAGCGTTGGTGAGGCTGGAGTTGACGCTGATGTCGCCCATGCCATTGGTCATGGTCATCGCGCCGCTATTGGTGATGGTAGTGGTGGTGCCTGAGCCCAGGCCCAGGTAGGCATCGAGGGTGGCGGTGCCGGTGTTCACGAAGCTGTTGGGGCCGGCACTGGGAAAGTTGAAGCCCACGGTCCAGGTGCCGCTATTGTTCAGGGCCAGCGCGCCGCCAGGGTTCAGGTTAGCCGTCCAGGTGCCGCCGGTGTGGTTGAGGGTGAGGCTGCCCGAGTAGTTCAGGTTGGTAGCGTTCCAGGTGCCGCCGTTGTTGATGACCGTGGTGCCGGTGGGCGTCAAATAGCCCGACCACGTGCCCGTGCCGAAGTTATTGACAGTGCTGCTGGGCAGGCCATCTACCTGGGCGCTCCAGCTGCCGTAGTTGTTGATGGTGATGGCCGCCGTGAAGTTTCTATTCACGTAGCCCGACCAGAGGGATTGGGGGCTGGTGCTGGTGCCGTTGCTGATAACCGTGGGGGCGCTAAGTACCACATTCTGCGAGGCAACGGTGCCCTGGTTGTGCAGCACGGTGCCAGTAGCCTCACTCGCCACCGTAAGGCCCCCCCCGGTCCCGCCACCCCCGTTGCCGCCGGCAATAAGGCCCTCGTTGCGCACAACGGCCTTATTGCCCCGCACCACCAGGCGGCCGCCCCTGGTGATGGTGCCTTGGTTAATCACCGTTACGTTGTTGCCCAACACGTTGATGATGCCCTCAAAATCGACGTTGCTGGCGATGGTAATGGTTTCGCCACCGCGCATGTCGAAGGTGCGCAACCTATCCGGAATGTTCACCACGTAAGTACAGGTGGTACATTGCGCCAAAGCCTGCGTGAGGGTGCCACTGGCCAACAACAGGGTGGCACTCAACGCTATTTTAGGGGCTGCAGAAAAGAAAGAAGCAAGTGTTTGCATGTTAAAAGCAAATAACAACCCGGAATAGGCCTACTCAAAACAAAGATACTTAATTAATTATCCATATATATTTAGCTCGATAAATATTAATGCTTTGCCCACAAACCGAAATTTGCCCTGTAACCTCGACAGTGGCCCAAATGCGCAGTAAAAAGCCACCGTTGCGTTTGCAACGGTGGCTTTTCCAATCATATAATGAAATAATTATTGTTAAATTTTAGTCTTTAAGTACAATACTCACCACGCGACCCGGGCCGCTGACCATAAACTTGCACTCGTCGAAACCGGGAGCGGCCACCGTGGGCCGGATGTTGTTGGAGAAAGCGTAGGGCTCGGTGGGAATACCCAGGAAGTTCTTATCGATTTTATTATTGTTGTTCAAATCCTGGGTGAGCGATACGGCCCATTCTCCGCGCGGCAGGTCGATGGAAAGCTCGATTTCGGGCTTGCCATCGGGTTTCACGGCCCGCATATACGCCCACTTGCCACTCTTCAGAAACCCTTCGCGGGTGTTGTAGAAATACAGTTTTACGGTAGAGGTAGTGGACACCAGCGACGATACCACGACCTTGACCGACTGGGTTTCGGTGGCGGGCCGGGCCGCGCCCAGCAGGCCGGCACCGAGCAACAGGGAAGCAATTGGCAGCAGTTTCATACGCAGGCAGTTGGGTTGGTGAACGTAGCCGGCTAACGTGGCCGGGGCGGGCAGAGTTCGGCGCGCCGACCCGGCCGCACAACCCCGCCGGCCCAAAACGGGTAAGCAGGGCACGGCAGGCCGCCATCCGGCTTCGCCTCTTGAGCGCGTATGGAAGGGCTAACGAAAATTGATGACCTCGGCAAGCCGCGGGTGGTGATTGTGGGCGGCGGCTTCGGCGGCCTGGAGCTGGCCAAAAGCCTGGCCGACGCGCCGGTGCAGGTGGTGCTGCTCGATAAGCAGAACTACCACACGTTTCAACCGCTGCTCTACCAGGTGGCCACGGCGGGGCTCGATGAGGGCGACATCGTGTCGCCGTTTCGCAAGATTCTGAGCGACCAGGAAAATTTTTACTTCCGCATGGCCGAGGTGCAGGGCGTGGATACCGAAAAGCAGGTGGTAGAAACCACCATCGGGCTGCTGCGCTACGACTACCTGGTGCTGGCCACCGGGGCCGAGCCCAACTACTTCGGTGACAAGGCCATGGAGAAGAATTCCATCGCCATCAAAAGCGTGGAGGAGGCCATTGAGCTGCGCAACACGGTGCTGTCTAACTTCGAGCAGGCCCTGCAGCTCGGCGACTACGAGCAAATCAACAGCCTGCTCGATTTCGTGATTGTGGGCGGCGGCCCCACCGGCGTGGAAATTGCGGGCGCGCTGAGCGAACTGCGCACTCACGTGTTCCCGAAGGACTACCGCGAGCTCGACTTCCGCGAAATGGACATTCACCTAGTGCAAAGCGGGCCGGTGCTGCTGAAAGGCATGTCGGCCAACGCCTCGCAAAAGGCCCTGGAGTCGCTGCGCGCGTTTGGGGTGCAGGTGTGGCTGGAGGCGCGGGTGAAGTCGTACGATGGCTACACGGTCACGCTCAACACCGGGCAGCAATTTATTTCGCGCACCGTGATTTGGGCGGCGGGCGTAACGGGCGCGCCCATCCAGGGCCTGCGCGCCGAGTGCCTGCTGCCCGGCAACCGCTACGCCGTGGACGAATACAGCCGCGTGCTGGGCTACGACAACGTGCTGGCCATCGGCGACATCGCGGCCATGAAAACCGCCGAATACCCCGAGGGGCACCCCATGGTGGCGCAGCCCGCCATTCAGCAGGGCCGGCTGCTGGGGGCCAACCTCAAGCGCTGGCTGGGCGGGCAGCTGGCCGAGCGGTTCCAGTACCACGACAAGGGCGCGATGGCCACCATCGGCCGCAACCACGCCGTGGCCGACATCAAGCTTTTCGGCAAGGAATACCACCTCAGCGGCCTGCTGGCCTGGCTGGCGTGGGGCGTGGTGCACGTCATCTCGCTGGTGAGCTTCCGCAACCGCCTCATGGTGCTGCTGCAATGGACGTGGAGCTACTTCAGCTACGACAAGGGCCTGCGCTACATCGTGGGCAAAACCAAATCCCCGATTTTGGAGCGGGACATGGATGAGGGCAAGGCGATTGTGTAGCAAAACACATTCTGAGACACAGAAACAAACTTGCTCGCTATTTATTCTTCCGCTCCCAGGGCATGGGCACGCGGCTCTCGGTGCCCGCCCGCAGCCGCCCGATATTAGCGCGGTGGGTATAAATCAGCAGCGCGGCCACCACGAAGCCCACGTACACCAGAAACGGCTGCGCCGGCCGGAACTGGGGCAGCAGCTGGAGCAGCGCGAAGGTGATTCCCGCCGTCATGCTGGCCAGGCTCACGAAGCGGAAGAGCAGTAGCATGATGATGAACACCAGGATGCACACGCCCACCGTGGCCGGGGCCACGCCCAGCATCATGCCCAGGATGGTGGCCACGCCCTTGCCGCCCCGAAACTGCGCAAACACCGGGTAGATGTGCCCCACCACGGCCAGCGTGCCGCAGGCCAAGCGGTAGTACAACTCGTGCTCGGGCGCGATAGCCCCCTGCGCCACCAGCCACTGCGGCAGGAAAAACGCGGCCACGAAGCCCTTCAGCGCATCGACTACCAGCACGAAGCTGCCCGCTTTCGGCCCCAGCACCCGGAAGGTGTTAGTGGCCCCGGCATTGCCCGAGCCGTGCTCGCGGATGTCGGCCAGGCCAAAAAAGCGGCGGCCCACCCACAGGGCCGTCGGGATAGAACCAAGCAGGTAGGCGGCCAGCAGGGCCAACGCAATGTAGAGGATGGGCATGGGATGGGTGGGCGGGGGTGTTAGTGGATTGGTAGCTCGTAGCGCGAACTACAAGTTCGCGCTACGGCACCTGTACCCCGAAACTACGCTAGCTGTCGCCGAAGGGGTCGGAGCCGGCGTTTTTCTTTTTCTTCTCGTCGTCCTTCTTCTTTTTCTCTTCCTCTTTCTTCAGCCGCTCCTCCTCTTTTTTCTGTTTTTCGGCTTCCTTGGCCAAGCGGGCGGCCTCCTTTTTGTCGGGAGCATTGGCCACGTCAACCGGCGTTTCCGGGGTGGGTGGCTCGTTGGCCGGGGCGGTGCCGGTGGCCGGCGTGCCAGGGGCGTGGGTGGAGGCGGCTTTGGTGGCGGCGGTGGTGCTGTCGGCCGCGGCTTTGGTAGCAGGGGCGGCCGGCGCTTTGGTAGCGGCAGGGGCCTGAGTCGCCGCTTTTTTGGCGGGTGCGGGGGCCGGCTCGTCCACCACGCCATCGCCGAAGGGGTCGTTGGCTTTGGCCTTTTTCTTCTTTTTGGCCGGCGCGGTGGCCGTTTCGGAAGCGCCGGGGTCGGCGGCCGTTTCATCGGCGGCGTCCTTCTTGCGCTTCTTTTTGTTGGCTACTTCGTCGAAGGCCGGCTCGGCGGCCGCTGGCTTGGCCGACCGCACCAGGGCCTTGGGCTTGAGACCGAGGAAGTCTTTCTGAAAGTGCTGGCGAAAGTTATCCACGTCGGCAAAGTCGCCTAGGAAAGCACCGTAGTTGGTGGCCGTTTCGTATTCGCCTTTGGCCTTGTTGGCAATTTCCCCGTCAAAATCCTCGTTCTGCGACTTTACCAGCAGCAGGTTGTTGGCGAATTTGAGGTAGTACCAGCTCGTGGCATCGGCTTCGAGGTAGAGCTGCACTACGTCGCCCCCGCTTTCGCGGCGAATTTCCACGTAGCCGTTTATCAGCGCGTTCAGGGGCTGCTTGCCCACGCCGGCCAGGCCAATGGGGCCGACCGAGTACCAGGCGCGGCGCTTGTCGTTCCAGCGCAGGTTCACGCGGTTCAGCAAAATGGTATGGGCCAGCTTGGGCGAGAGCTTCACCAGCGGGTCGGCAAAGCTGCTGCGCTGCGAATACGCCTCCACGCCCTTGTCGCCGATGAACTGGGCCAGGTTGTAGAGCTCGTTGGTGGAGCCGTTCTGGGCTTCGGGCAGGTTTTTAGTGGTTTTGGCCAGCTCGTTGGCCATCAGGTCGAGGGCCTTGGGCGGCAGCGTTACATCGATGCCCAGCAGGGTTTCGACGGTGTAGCGGGCGCTGTCGGGGTTGGCCGTGCCAATGCCGGCCCCCACCATGCGGAAATCCTTCACGGCATCGCCAATAAAGCGCATCGGCCCGTGGAATTTGAGCGAATTGGTCGAGTCGGCGTAGGTCAGCGCCGCGCCCTCGTAGGCGTTGGCATCGGCCGGGTCGCTGCGCGAAATCGTGTACGCCTCTTTCCGCTGGTCGTAGCTCAGCTTGCCATCGACCTTGAACACGGTGAGGTCGGTGGAATTGGGCACCACCGACGCGTAGAGCGGGTAGAGCATATCGGTCTGGTCCGACAGGAAAATACCGGTCACCAGCGGCGCGCCGTCGCCGGCCTTCACGTCGTTCAGGTTCAGGCTAAAGTTTCGCGGGTCGATGGAGTCTTTCACGGCCACCCACTGGGCCAGCTTGCGGTTTTTGCCAAACTGCAGCTGCACCTCACCATTGAAGGCGAAGCCCCGGCGGCGCGAGTTCAGCTCCACGGTGCCGCGGTAGCCGATGCGCGGCGTGAGCTGCAACTTGCTGGTGCTGCTCACCACGGCCGTGGCCACGGTGGCCGGGCCGTCGGCCGCGCTGCCTTCCGAGGCAATGGCCGCGCCGGTTTCGTCGCGCTTAAACTTCTTGCCCTTGCCGGCCATCACGGCCGCCTGGTCGGGGCCAAAGCTGCCGAAGCGCAGCGCCACCGAGTCGCGCGCGGTTTTGAAGACGTATTCGGCATTGCCCGCAAAGGCTTCCTTCGAGAGCACATCGATGTTGCCGTTGTAGAGCTTGTGGAACTTGGCCAGCGAATCGAGCACCACGCCGGCGTTGCGCAGGCGCTGCAGGCGGCCAGCGGCCATAATGCTCACGCGGCCCGAATCGGGAATAATCCAGGCATCGGCGGCGGCAATGTAGGGCACGCCGCCCACCTTCATCTCGTACTTGGCCAGGTCGTAGATGCCCGAGGAAGCCTTAAATTTCAGGCCCATCTGGTTGGTATTGGTCGCGTAGAAGTACGATTTGGTCGAGTCGTTGCCCGCCGCCACGCGCAGGCGCACCTCCTTCTTCTTGAAGTCCCAGCGCCCGCCGCTGAGCGTGGTGCGAAACTTCGAGTAGGGCAAGTCGATGCTGGCCTTGCTGCCTTTTTCGCGCTTGAAATCGGCGTAGCCCTTTTTCAGGTTGTAGTCGAACTCCACCTCGCTGGTCGCCAGCGCCGGCTTGTTGGCCTCGCCCGATTTGATGTTGAACGTGGCCTGCCGGCCCGAGTAGCTGTCGGTTTTGAAGGTGAACTCGGGCGACTTGATGTAGGACTGCGGCCCGTCGAGGCGGCCGTCGCCGCCGGCCGAAGTGGGCGTGAGCAGGGCCGTGCCCTTGAAGTTGTAGGCCGTGATGGTCTTCGATTTCGCGTCGCCCTTCGCGTACAGGCGAATGGGGGCGTCGGTTTCGGTGGGCGTGCTCAGAAACATCGAATCCTGCTTCACCTTCCAGTTCATGGTGTAGCCGCGCGGCAGGGCCATCTTCGGAATATCCACGCCGTTGGCCTGCTTGGCTGCCACGTTGCCCGTGGTGCCCACGGCCACCACCGAGTCGCGGTAGAGCACGAAGCTGTCGGAATTGAACGTGCCGGTCTGGTAGGTTATCATGCCGTCGGCCTGCAGGCCGCGCCCGTCCATCCGCACTTTGTCGAACACGCGGCCCTTGCCCTTGTAAAGCGCGAAGCCCTCTTTGGGCACGTCGTAGGCAAAGCCCAGCGCGCCGTCTTCCTGCAGCGTGAGCTTGGTTTTGAGGTCGGGGATGATGCCGCCGCTGCGGAAAGTGCCGTCGAAACCGGCCGACGATTTGCTCAGCCCGTTCAGCGAATCCAGCTTAAAGGGCGGAATATCGAACACCATGGTCGAGTCGTAGGCCCCGCCCAGCACGTCCTGCTTGCGGAAGTACACGTTGGCCCCGCTCTTGGAGTCGAAGGACGGGTACTGAGCCATTTTTTTGCGGCCCGACTTGTTGCGGGGGTCGTTCAGGAAGAGGCGGCCGGTACTCACGGTCCCTTTATTGGTGAGGGCAAAGTCGGCTTTTTTGCCGGTGGGGCGGCCCTTCTTGTCCTTGGTTTCGCTGCGAATGACGATGGAGTCAATCTTGGCCATATCCACGTAAAACCCCTTGTAGTCGAACTTAAAATCGCGCCCCTTAAAGCGCATGGCCGAGGCCACCACCGTGCCGCCGAAGGTGATGTTGCGGTCCTGCCCGATGCGAATGATGGCGCTGTCGGGCTTCACGAACACCGTGGCCGAGTCGTCGGAAAAGTTGAAGCGTTGCACGCCGCGCACCGTCAGCTCGTTGGTGTTCAGGTTGAGGGTGGCGTTTTTGCCCGAGCCCGACAAGGACTTGATGGCGATGTGGTCGTAGTCCTTTTTATCGCGGGCGGCGGCCACGTAGTGCGCGCCTTTGGGCAGGATGGTTACGTC
>JALYUH010000011.1 GCA_030853985.1 Bacteroidota bacterium
AAGTCGCCTGTGCGCCGGGCCGAGGCTTCGAGCTGCCGCCGCCGCAGCGTGATGGCCGAGGGCGTGCCCGTACTACCTGAGGTGTGCAGCCCGAATTCCTGGGTGCCGGTCAGCCACTGGCGCACGAAATCGAGCACCCGGGCCTCGTAGCCGTTCACGGGGCCGGCGAGCGGTGCCGGGTATTCGCGGATGGCCGCGTAGGCGTATTCGCGGCCGTTGAGCAGGAGGGAGGTGGGCAGGTTCGTTTTCATGGCGCGAAAGTAGGGCCGGCATCGGACTGGGCCATCGCGGGCGGCCCAACGCCGGGCCGGGCCGGGGGCAGCGCCCCGCCGGCATCGTTGGCCATCAGCACCTCGCGCAGCCGCTGCAAATACACCGGCACGAGGCTGCTAAACGTGACCCGATGAAAAAACCAGAACATCAAATAAAAGGGCACGAATATCAGCAAAAAGCCCGCTTGCTCGGGGTGGTTTTGCAGCGTGTCGGAGCCAATGCCAAACGTGGCCAGCAACACCCCCGACGACCAGATGGTCATAAAAATCGACAAAAACAGCACCGGCCGAAACTTGAGCTGCACCCGGCAGTAGGTGCCGCGCTCCTCGGCCCGCAGGTAGCATTTGGGGTAAAGCCGCCCGCCGGTAGCCGGGTCGAGCAGCTTCAGCAGCTGATACTTGCGCATAGACGTGTCGGCCACGTGCGGCGCGTAGCGCGCATCGAAGCCGGCCGGCCTGGGCGGCGCGGTGCCGCGCGGCTGCCAGCCGGGCGCGCTGCTGGCCACCAGGGCCGCCTTCAGCTCGCCAATGGAAAGGGGCGATTGCAGCGTGAACGTGTAGTAGTAAGGAAGCTTCATGGCAGGTAACTGGGGCGGCCCGGCCCGCTCAGGAAACGGGAATAGCGCTACTCATACTGCCGCAGGCGCAGCCAGCTGCCGCCGTTGTGGACCTCGGCAAAGCCCTGCTTCCGCAGCATGCCGCACGCCGCCGCGCTACGCATGCCCGAAGCGCAGCAGGTAACCACGGGCTTGGTTTTGTCGAGCTTGCTCAGGCCGGCGGGCAGGGTATCGAGGGGCAGGTTGAGGGAGGTTTTGAGGTGCCCGCCCTGGTACTCGGCCTTGCTCCGCACATCGATGATGGTGGCCCCGGCCGCGATGAGCGCGCCCAGGTCGGGGCCCGGCCTCAGCCCGAGTAACTTTTTCAGGAAGGAAATCATCCGGTGAAGGTAGGGCGACCGGCCGCGCTGGCCGGTCCGGGGCGCCGTGCAGCTTTCTGTTAATTACACGCGTCGGCTTGATTTTGAGCGCGCTACCGAGTATATTGGGTGAGTATTCATCCCACCCGCGCCATGACTATCGCCCAGCCCTTCGCCTCCCAGTCCGTGCCCGTCGGGGCCGCCGAAACGATGGTGCGCACACCCGAACAGGAGCAGCAGCACGCGCAGGCCAAAGCCCAAAAAAAAGCCCGCAAGCACGAGCGGCTGCGCGATTTCTTCGCCTGGTGCGCCGGCTGCCGCTGCATGGGCGGCAGCTTCTGAGTGAGGCCAGTATTGGCCGGGCTGCCCTACGGCTGCGCTTCCAGCCGCTTTATCATCGCCTTCATCTCCCCGATTTCGCGTTTTTGCGCCGTAATGATGCCATCGGCCAGCTTGCGCACTTCGGGGTCTTTAATGGTGGCCCGCTCGCTGGTGAGGATGGCGATGGAGTGGTGCGGAATCATGGCTCTCATCCAGGTCGTATCGTCCACAAAAGTCTGGGAACGCACCATCACGAGCGCGGCCACGAAAATGGTGAGGCTGGCCCCGGCAATTACGCCGTTCATGGTTTTGTTCGGATACATTTTCGGCATCATCAGCAGCATGACCAGCGCCATCGTCGTTACCATTAGCAGCGTCATATAAAAGCGCGTAAGGCTGAAATAAACGTGGTCCAACGCATAGGTATTGAGGTACATCACCACATACATGACGACAAAGGACACCGCCAGCATGAGCAGGAATTTGGGATAGTTGTTCTGAGACATTTCCATACGTGAAACGGGTTGATGAGCAGTCGTTGAACGCCATTATACGCACTGAATAAGGCCGGTGGCGGGATTTGGTAAAATCTCATTCATTCCGGGTCGGAATTCTATATCTGCCCCCGGAAATGCGAAAGTGGCCCCGCACATCTGTACGGGGCCACTTTTTTTGTCTCCTAAACCGCCGACCATTACGGAAACTTCGGGAATTTCGAGAAGTCGGGCTGGCGCTTTTCCATGTAGGCGTTGCGGCCTTCCTTGGCCTCGTCGCTCAGGTAATAGAGCAGCGTGGCGTTGCCGGCCAGCTCCTGAATACCCGCCTGCCCGTCGAGCTCGGCGTTGAAGCTCGACTTGAGCATGCGCAGCGAGAGCGGGCTTTTCTGCAAAATCTTGTGGCACCAGGCCACGGTGGTTTCCTCCAGCTTGTCCAGGGGTACCACTTTGTTCACCAAGCCCATGTCGAGGGCTTCCTGGGCGTCGTACTGGTCGCAGAGAAACCAGATTTCGCGGGCCTTCTTCTGGCCCACCACGCGGGCGAGATAAGATGCGCCGAAGCCGCCGTCGAACGAGCCCACGTTGGGGCCGGTTTGCCCGAAACGGGCGTTGTCGGCCGCAATGGTCAGGTCGCACACGACGTGTAGCACGTGGCCGCCGCCAATGGCCCAGCCCGCCACCATGGCAATGACCGGCTTGGGAATGGAGCGGATGATTTTC
The DNA here is from genome assembly GCA_030853985.1 of Bacteroidota bacterium. Taxonomy (GTDB): domain Bacteria; phylum Bacteroidota; class Bacteroidia; order Cytophagales; family Hymenobacteraceae; genus Hymenobacter. The sequence continues at coordinate 2,727 of JALYUH010000011.1, forward strand.
TGGAGTTCCAGCACGTTGAGGCGGGGCACGGTGTCCTCGCCCACGTAGCCGCCGTGGCCGCGCACGCTCTGGTCGCCGCCCGAGCAGAAGGCCCGGCCGCCCTCGCCGGTGAGGATAATCACGCCGATGTCGGTGCGGTCCTGGCACAGGCGCATGGCCTCAATCATCTCCTGCACCGTGAGCGGCGTGAAGGCGTTGTGCACCTGCGGCCGGTTGATGCTGATTTTGGCGATGCCGCCAAACTGCGAGAACAGAATTTCTTTGAACTCCTTAATTGGGGTCCAGACAATGGGTTCGGTCATAGGTGGGTGGTTATGGAACAAAGTAAGCACGTCATGCAGAGCGCAGCGAGGCATCTTGCCCGCAGCCGCTAATCAATCAGAGGACAACGAAAAAATCACTGCCTCGGGCAAGATGCTGCGCTGCGCTCTGCATGACGGTTAATTAAATTCAGGCAAATGCGGTTTTCACCGCCGCCCGGTATTCCTCAAAAAACGCCGCGTTGGTCTTCGAGTCGGTGAAAACTTCCAGAATGGCCGCGCCGGTTTCGGTTGCAAAGAAAACCGGTAGCGCGGCATCAAGTTCAGCAAAGTTCGAAACCGGGAAGTAGCGCAGGTTGAAGTCGCGCGCCGTGTTCTCGGCCGTGAGCTGCTGGCGCGTTTCAAAAAACTCCTCCAGCTCGGGCTGCTGGCGCGGCCCGTCGATGATGCGGAAGATGCCCCCGCCGTGGTTGTTGAACAGCACCACCCGCAAGTTGGGCAGCGGGTAGTTGTGCCAAAAGGCGTTGCGGTCGTAGAAAAACGCCACGTCGCCGGTGAGCAGTACCACCGGCCGCTGCGGCTGGGCCAGGGCCGCGCCCACGGCGGTGCTGGTGCAACCGTCGATGCCGCTGGTGCCGCGGTTGGCGAATACTTCAATTTGCCGATTTTGGGGGATACCGAGAATGTTGGCGTAGCGCACGGCCATGCTGTTGGCCAAGTGCAGGGCGGTGTAGCCAGGTAGAAAAGCTAGTGCATGACGGAAGGCGGCAAACTCGTTGAAAGGCGCTGCGTCATTCGCGAAGAACCGGTTTAAAAAGGTAATGGCACTATCTTCCGCGTGCTGCCAAGCAGTGGTCTCGTCTGAAGGTGAGCTGCTTTCCGATGAAGAAGAGCGCGAGGGATTCGAACCTGCAGCCGTATCGCCTCCACCGGTTTGCAAGCCGGCCAACTGGTGAAAAAAGCTGGCCGGCTCCACGCGGATGACGCGGGTGAGCGCCCGGAAGGTGTCGGCCGCTTCGCCATGGGCCTGCAGGTGCCAGTGCTCGGCAGGAGCAGCATCGCGCAAAAACAGCTTGAGGCTCTTGGAAATCAACGACTGGCCATAGGTAATGAGCAAATCGGGCCGCAGCTCGGCGCGGGCCTCTTTCGTCAGGCCGCCCAGAAACACGTCCTGGTGCCCAATCGCCGGGCTATTCGGCGCGAGTAGGTTGGCAATGGTGTCGCCCACAACTGTGGCCCCAACGGCCGCGGCAAATGTTCCTACAGTCGCCTGCAATTCGGAATTTGCCGGGTTTTGGCCGGCTACCACCAGCACCCTTTTGGCAGCCTGTATTTCGCTCAAGAAAGCCGCTGCTTCAATGGTTGGGAGCACTGGTTCGGGCGTAGCTTCCAGGGTAATCTTCACATCCTGCTCGTACCGAATTTCCTCGCCCGGCTTCGGGTAAAACGGTTCCCGCAGCGGCACATTCACCTGCACCGGCCCGGCGGGCGCGGCCTGCGCCAGATTAATGGCCTCGTTTACGATGCGGGCCGAATGCCACTTGGCATCCGCGTGCGCGGTATCCGCCGGAAACTCGAACGAGCCCTTGGCGTGCGTGCCATATAAATCGTGCTGCCGGATGGTCTGCCCATCGAGCTGGTCAATCCACTCCGGCGGGCGGTCGGCCGTGAAAATCACCAGCGGAATGTGCTGGAAGAAGGCCTCGGCCACGGCCGGCGCGTAGTTCAGGCCGGCCGTGCCCGAGGTGCACACCAGCGCCACGGCCCGTCGCTGCGCCTGCGCAATACCCAGCCCTATGAAGGCAGCGGCGCGCTCGTCAGGCACCACGCGCACGGTCAAAGCGGGATGGCGGGCGAAGGCCAGCGTGAGCGGGGCCGAGCGCGAGCCCGGCGACAGCACCACGTCGGTAATGCCGTGGCGAGCGCAGATTTCGGCGATGTTATAAACGGCCTGCATTTTCATTTAACAATTAACATTTATCATTTAACAATCGGAGATTCTGGGCAGCAGACAAAGTGGGCAAGGGCGGCAAGGCGTGTTAAATGATAAATGTTAATTGTTAAATGACAACACCGCGCCTACGGTCTGCATCTTCATCTGGGTTTCCTGCCACTCCCGCGCCGGGTCCGAGTCGATGGTGAGGCCGGTGCCGGCGTAGACGATGGCCTCGGTAGGGCGCAGCTGGAAGCAACGCAGGTTCACAAAGAGGCGGGCGAGGCCGGGCGCTTCCACATTCACCGGACCTAGGAAGCCACTGTAGTAGGCGCGGTCGTAGCCCTCGTGCCGCTGCAAAAAAGCCAGGGCGGCCGTTTTGGGCATGCCGCCCACGGCCGAAGTCGGGTGCAGCAGCCGCAGCATGTCGGTGCCCAGCGAGGCGAGGCTGGGTACGTTGTGCAGGTCCACTTCGAAGTCGGTGCGCAGGTGCAGGAGCTGGCCGGCGGCCACGGTGCGGGGGCCGGTTTCGTGGTACTCGCGCAGCCGCAGCTGCTTGAAGCAGCTCACGATGTAGCGGGCCACCAGCGCCTGCTCCTCAATCTCCTTCTGCCGCCAGATGGCCTCTTGGGGCCGCGTGCCTGGCACCAGCGGCTGGGTGCCGGCCAGCGCCATGGTGTGAAACTGCCCATCGGCCGTGACCTCGGCCAGCACCTCGGGCGAAGCCCCCAGCCAGGTGCCCACGCCCGGCACGCTCACCAGCGACACAAACGCGCGCGGGTACTTCCCGCTCAATTCCGCAAACGCCACTAGCGGGTCGAAGCCCGGCGGCAGCGGGCGGCGGGCGGCCCGCGAGCTCACCACCTTCACCACCTCGCGGGCTTCGATGGCGGCCACGCCGCGCCGCACCAACTCGGTGTATTCCGCCTCCGAGGCCGTGTAGGGCACGGGCTGGGCGCCGTAGTGCCAGGCCAGCGCGGCCGGCGTGGGCAGCGCCAGCCAAGCCGTGAGGTTGGGCACCAGCGCGCGGGCGGCCGGGGCCACCGCCACGGCCTCGGGCCGGGCTAGGTCGTAGCGCACGTCGGCGGGCAGGAACAGGGCTGGGTTGTGGTCCGAATCGCGAAACGGGAAGAAGGCGAAGCAGGCGGGCGCACGGTCGTCCAGGGCTGGGGGCAGGCCGGTGTAGGT
>JALYUH010000014.1 GCA_030853985.1 Bacteroidota bacterium
TTCGGCCCGTACGAGGCTGCTGTAGGCCCCGGCAATGACATAGAAACGGCCCGTGGGGGTTTTGATTGTGTTGCTGCTGGCCGCTTTGCGCGGCGCGGCCACTACAACCGGCGCAACAATGGGTGCAGCAGTTTCCGGAGCAGCTACTGGGTTTGCCGGTACCGCCACATCATAAGCGATGGCCGCAGTCGGCTGGGCACTAATGGGCGCGGGCGCATCGCCGTTTTCGGCCCGCTCCACGGGCACTTTGCGCACGGGCGTGCCGGTGTCAGTTATCGGGGCCATTTCGGGCACGGCGGCCGGGACTTCGGCAATGGGCGTCAGGCCTTCGGGAGCTATCGGGGCAGGGCTGCCAAAGTCGTGCTGGCCCAGGGCTGCTTGCTGCGGCTCAGTAGTGATGATGGCGACTGTTTCGGCGTGGCGCTGGCCCCAATCCCACTTTGGCACGCTAGTGCGCAGGGCAGTGGGCAGGTAGCCGGCTTTTACGGCGACCTGGTAGTTGGCCAGCAGCAGCAGGCTCACGGCCACGGCAATGATGCTGGCGGGCACAAATTTGGACAGCCGCGTGCGGGTAGCGCGCAGCACTGGTTGCGGCAGCTTGCGGCTGTCGCCGGCCCGCACGGGGCGGGCGGCCAGCTCGGGCAGGCCGAACGAGGCGGCCAGCAGGTTATCGGTACCGGTGTATTCGAAAGCCAGGCCCCGGCCGGCAGCGCGGCGGAAAATGCCGATACCCGGCAGCTCGGTGCGGTTATTCTCGTCGAGTTCCTGGTGCAGGCCGGCCACGGCGGCGCGCACGCGCTCGCGGGCTTCGGCAATGGGCAGGCCCAGGTGCTGGCTGAGGGCATCGACAAGCAGGCCGTCGTTGCGCGTCAGGGCTTGGTTGAAGGCGACTAATTTGGTCGGCGGGCTCAACGCCTGCCGGCCGGGCTGGGCGCGAGCGGGCGAAATGTCGGCCACGAGTCCGCCAAAGTCCGGAATAATCACGCAGTCGTGGTCACGGAGCAAAGGGCGGATGTGGTCGGCGAGGTGCATGTTGGGGACTTAGGGACTTGGGAGCTTGGTTGAACGGAGAGTAAAGGCAATTAGATAAGCAAAGTCAAAAGCGCCAATGCAAAGCGACGCATTCCAATTGCTAACATCCAAGCTCCCAAGACCCTAAGCCCGCCAAGCCCCTAATTAAAACGTATAGGTAGCCCCGCCAATTACGTTGATGCCCTTCACCGGATAGCCGTAGAAGCGCTGGTATTGACGGTTGAGGAGGTTGTTACCCATTGCAAAGATGGATATTTTTGGCGTAATGCGGTAGTCAGCGCGCAGGTTCAGGTCGATAATTGGGTCGGTGGCGCGGTAGAAATCGGCGGTGCGGATGGGGTTCGACGGGGTGGCCGGCCGGTAGCTGATGCCGTAGCTGGCCGAGTAGAAATAGCCTTCCACGCCGAGCATCAGCTTATCGAACACATTGTAGGTACCGAACACCGAACCCTGAAACTCGGGCCGGTGGAAGGGCTCGGGCAGGTTTTTAAGGGCGTACTTATTATAGTCGAGCCGGGTGCCGAGGCGGAATTTCTCGGCGGCGTTGTACAGCAGCTCGCCGTGGAGGTTGAGCACGCCGGTGGCCTGCCGGTCGTACACGAGGTCGAAGCGCGTGGGGTCGAGGGGGTTGTTGAGGTAGAAATACAGGTTGCGGTCGCGGGCGTAGGTGGCGCGGGCGTTGAACTCTAGGCCCCGGACCGGCGTGGAGGTGAAGCCGGCGTAGATGGTGGGGCCGCGGTGGGTGTCGGCCACGTTCAGGCCGCGGTTCAGCCAGGGGTTTTCGGTGCTGAGGTCGTAGCGCGTGATGCGTTGGAGCGCGCCGCCGAGGCCGGCGTACACCATAAATTTCTCGGGCTCGATGGTATAGCCCAGCCGGATGGCCGGGTAAACCACGCCTTTGCTCACATTAGTCGTTGTGTCGCTGGAGTAGCCCAACGTGGCCCCCACCGTTACGGCGATGTTGTTTTTGAGGAATTCGTAGGCCGGCGTGGCCTGCACGAAGGTGCGCGTGCGGGTGAGCGAAGCCGGGTTGGGCGCGGCCAGCGTGGGTGCGGCCTGGTCCTTATCCGAAATGAAGGAAGCGTCGGCGGCCACGGTAATCCGGCTCGACTCACCCAGCGCGTAGCCGACTTTGGCATTCAGGCGCACGTCGTTTTCGGAGGCGGTGAAGTTGTCGGCCCAATAGCGATAGCCGATGCCGGCATCGTAGGTCAGTTGTTGGGCGGGGTCACGGTTGTGGGCGTAGGCCTTCACCGCGAAACGGTTGAACGTCTGCTTAATAGCGGCCGACTCGGGCGTGGTTAACATTCCACCGTTGGCGGCCTTCTCGTAGCCGTAGAAGTTGTAGCGCTCGTGGCCGAAGTCGAGAGTGGCTCCGAAGGCGCCGGTGCCTCGGTACAGCTCGCCCATGAGGTGGGCACTGGTTTCCGACATCCGCGAGTTCTTGCCATCGACCGGCCCCTGGATGGAGCTGATGTGCTTGATATCGAGCCCATAGGCGTGGTCGGTATTGCGGGTACTGTGAAAGTAGCCGCGCCCGTAGAACGTGCCGTAGTTGCCGATGCCGGCCTTCACAAAGTTTCCGGTGAGCGGCGTGGGCTCCTCGGCCCGAATGGTGAGCACCTTCACCGAAGGTGCAAGGCGGTTGGCGGGCAACCGGAAATCGGGGAAGGTGTAGGCCACCTTACGCTCAACTTTAGGCGGGGCCGGCAGCTTGATTTTCTCGTAGTTGCGGGTGGCTTCGGGCAATTGGTTCACCCGTTCCTTCACAATCTCAATCTCGGCTTCCTCAATCTGGCCGGTGCGCTTTTTGGTGGGCTGCGTCTGCGCGGCGGCCGGGTTCAGCCCACCCGCCAGCACGGCCGCCAATACCAGGCCCGCGCCGGAGCGCGGCACGAGGTGCGAAGTAAGAATCAACAAACGCTTCATCAGCAAGGGGGATTTCAATGAAAAGAGGCACCGCGGCTAGCGCTGGGTGGTATCGGCCGGGGCGGTGGTGTTGCCGCGCAGGTTGGTGCGCGGTACGGGGGTTTTGCCCTTGGCCGGCGCGGGAGCCGGCTTAGTAGCCGGCGCAGTGGCTTTGGCCGGGGCCTTGGCCGGGGCCTTGGCCGGGGCCTTGACGGGACTTTTAACCGGCGGTTTCTTGGTGGGGGCCGGCTCGGTGGCTTCGTCGGGCTGGTCGGTCCCTAGTGTTTTCAGGCGCTGCTTGGCGGCGTCCAGCACCTCGGGCACCGGGAAGTTGTTGTCGATAAGCGAGTTCAGCGTGCCGCGAGCCTGGAAGTTGTCGCCCTCCGCGGCGTAGATATCCGCTACCAGCAAAAAGGCCCGGCCCAGCCACAGCGAGTAACTGCTGAAATCAGCATTCACTTTCAGCGCGGCAGCTTTGGCTTCGTCGTTTTTCTTCTGCTTGAAGAAGGTTTCGGCCAAGTAATACTGGGCTTCGGCCCCATTGATGTCGTTGGGCGCCGCCGCGACGGCGGCCGTCAACTCGGTGGCGGCCTGGTCGAGCTGCTCGGTGCGTAGGCTGGACTTGCCGAGGTACAACAGGGCGGCGTTGGTGGCATTAGCAGTGGCTCCGGCCTGGGCGCGCAGTTCCTCGGCCACGCGGCGGGTGCCGGGGTAGTCGGCGCTTTCGAACAGGCTGCGCATCTGGCCGAGGGTGGCGTTGGCCACTTCGCGGCGGTTGGTGCTGGCCCCGCGCAGGCGCTCGTACAGTTTCGCGGCCTCGGGGTAGCTCTTGTTCTCAAACTCCAGGTCGGCCAAGCGGCCCACGGCGCGATTCACGAATTCGGTTTTGCCTTCCTCCACCACGGCCCGCAGGCGGGTCAACCCTTGCTGGCGGTCGCCGGTTTTCAGGTAAGAATCGGCCAGGAAGAACCGGGCATCCGCGCCCAGCGCCGACTGCGGATACTGCTTCAAGTAAGACTCCAAACGAAGGATGGCAGGCGGGTATTTTTCAGCGAGATACAAAGACTTCGCCGCTTCAAATTCCACGCTCTCGGTGGCTTTGCTATCGGGGTTCTGGGCCTTGAAACCGGCCACCGCCGCGTCGAATTCCTCGGTGCGACCCAGAGAGGTAAGGCTTTCCTGCAAGCTATACAAGGCCTGCGAGGCGGCCTCGCTGCGCGGATACTCGGTGAGCACGCGCTGGAAGTCAGCCACGGCCTTGTCCTGCTGCTGAAGGTTGGCGTAGGCCACGCCGCGCTTTTGCAGGGCCTGTGGAATGAGTGAGCTATTGGGCCGATTGTCAATCAGCTTCGAGAAGCCCGTAGCGGCCGGTTGGTAGTCGCCGGCCTCAAACGAGAGTTGCGCCTGCTGAAACACAGCATCCTCGGCGTAGCGCGAGTTGGGGCTGGTTTTCAGCAGCGCGGCCAGGGTGCTGCTGGCTTCGTCGCGGCGGCCCATGGCGCCCAGCGTGCGGCCCTTCTGGTAGTAGGCGTAGTCCTTGTCAGCCGCATTGGCCTGAATCACTTTGTCGTACAGCGTCAGGGCCTGCGGGTAGGTTTTGGCGATGTAGTAGGTGTCGGCCAAGCGCAGGGTAGCATCATAGTAGTTGATATCCGACGGCTTGGCGTCGGTATCGTTCAGGAACGCCTGGAATTGCGCGCGGGCGCGGTCGTACTGCTTGGTGTTGTAGTAGGCGTAGCCCAGGCCGTAGCGGGCCTTCTGCTCGAAATCGGCTTCCTGCGGGCTCACGCCGCCCTGCCGGGCCGCGCGGGCGGCGGCGGCGTAGGCCGTAATGGCATCCGGGTACTGCTGGCCTACACTGAAAATCTCGCCGCGCAGCACCTGGGCGGCGGCGCGCAGGCCATCGTCGGCCGGGAATTTCAGCGACTTATCCAGCAGCGGCAGCGCCTGGGCGTAGTTGCTGTTGTTGTAGAGCGTGGCGGCCTGGGCGTAGGCCACGCGCTGGTAGGTGGCGTTCAGCTTATCGCTACGGTCGTCGACACCTTCCAGATAGGTAAGCGCCTGGCCGTAGTCGGTGCTCGACAGGAAGCTATTGCTCAGCAGGTCATCTACCACCGGCTGGTTTTTCGAACGCGGGAAACGCTTGCGAAAATCGCGCAGCACGGCGATGGTTTCGGGCAGGTTGCCCAGTTCGTACTGCACCTGGCCCAGCTTCAGGGTGGCGTTTTCGGCCACGCCTTTATCGAAAGTGCCCTGGCGGGCGGCTTCGAAGGCCGTCACGGCCTCACGTTTCTGGCCGGTCTGAATGTAGCTTAGGCCCAAATGATAAGCAGCGTTCTGGCCGAGCGAGTCGCGTAGTACGGCCACGTTCTTCAGGCTGGCAATAGCGCCCTTGAAGTCGCCCATCTTGTAGTTGGCGTATCCAATCTTGTACTGCAACGCGGGCTCAATGCGGCCCTGGTGCAGCCCGGCGTACTTGTCGAAATTTTCGGCGGCCTCCTTGTACTGCTCTTTTTGGTAGTACGCATCGCCGAGCAGCAGCTGGATTTCGTCGGCGTTTTGCGGCGGCGGGGTGTTTTGCAGGGCCTTGCCGGCGTAGGCAATCAGGCCATCATAATTACCTTCCTTATAGTAAATCTGGGTCATGATGGCCGGCACCACGGGCTTGTAGGCGTCGTTTTGCTCGGCCACGCCCAGGTCGGTGCGAGCGGCGGCGTAGTCGCCGGCGCGGTAGCCGAGGTAGCCGGCGTAGTACGAGCTGGCGTACTTGTACTGGCTCTGCGCCTGCTTGTTACGGTCGAACAGCAGGCGGGCCTTCTCGTAGTCCTTTTGCTCGAAGTAGCTGTAGGCCAACTTGAAATCGGACTCGGCGCGCTGGTCGTTGCTCAGGTTGTCGGGCGCTACTTTGGTGAAGTAGCGGATGGCCGACTCGTAGTTTTTCTGGTCGAAGTAGAACTTGCCTAGTTCGAAATAGGCCACGGCGGCGCGCGGATGCGCCGGGTGGTGGGCCGCGAAATCCAGAATCAGGCCCTCGGCATCGGGGTGCGAGAGGTAGAGGCCACTCACGGCGTAGTAGTATTCGGCATCGGCGGTACGGTCGCCGGCGGTGGGGCCGGCCTGGCCGGCGCGCACCGGCTCGATGGCCAGATACGCCCGGAAAGCCTCCTGGGCCGCACCGTACTGGCCGCGGTCAAACAACTCCAATCCTTCCTGAAAGTGCCGTTCGTCGGCGGCAAATACCTGGGTTTGCTGAGCGTAAGCGGCCACGGGGGCGGCGGCACTCAGGGCGGCGGCCAGCGCCAACCGGGGAAATAGCTTCATGTAAATACCTGTCGTGGAGGGACCGCACCGGGCCCGGGAACTCGCCAAAAGTAGCGATAAATGCCCGTAGGTTGCCCCGGCAACGTGGAAAGGCGCGTTTCATTGCCGCTCATCTGGTCATTTTGCTGTACTAAGCAGCTCGCCGGACGCGGCTTCATCAGCCGCTGGCGGTCTTCAGAAATTGCAGTAGTCCTCGCTGCCTGACATCTGTGCCCAACGCGCCGAAAGGAATTTGGCATAGGCCAGCGGCATCAGGCCGTAAGCTCCCAACGAGTGGCCGTCATTCACCTCCACCACCACGGTTTGGCCGGCGGCCGTGAGGCCGATGTCGAGCGAAAAAGCAGCGGGCGCTTCCGGCAGGTAGGCGGCCAGCGCCAACTCTACGGCCGCCGGGTCGAAGTGCGCGCGCCAGTCACCTTTGTAAGGCCGGGCATCCAGAATGCGGCCGTAGCGCACGAAACAGCGCCATTCGGCCACAAAATGCACGGGCTCGGCGCACCACACGGGCGTGTCCTCGTACTGGTCGCCGCAGCCCACTAGGTCGCGCACGCCGCGCACCAGCACGCCGGTAAATTTCTTCGCATCGTGCATGGGCTTCACGAATACCGGCCACTGGCTGGCATCGGCCGCCACGACGTTGATGGTGCTTTGCCACAACCGCCGCCCCAGAAACGGCAGCAGCGCGGTGGGATAGCCCAATTCGGCCGGTACGGGGAGGCCCAGTGAACGCAGACTGGCCCGTACGGCCGCAATGTGGCCGATTACTACTTCGTCCGGCGCATTATCATGCACGGACTCGGCATCGGTGTAGGGCACAATCTCCCAGCCCATTTGCTGGAAACCGTCCATCGCCAGATAGTTGTTAACGCTCTGGGGAATGCCGTGGTGAAAGTGAATGTGGGCGCGCATAGCAAGGG
>JALYUH010000054.1 GCA_030853985.1 Bacteroidota bacterium
GCTTCGGGGTGGTAGCTCGGCCGCTCGTCGCAGTGGAAACCGTGGTCGGCGTAGGAAATAACGGTGTTGATATAGGGCTTGTTCGCCGCTTCCACGGCCTCGATTACCTGGTTGATATCCGTTTTGCTAATGTGCTCATCGAGGCCACCCCAGAAAAACAGCTGCGGGGCGTGCAAATCCTTGGCCCGGTCGGTAATGGTGTGGGTGCCACCGCCGTAATAGGACACGGCCGCTGCCAGCGGCAGCACGGCGTTGGCCAGAAACGACACCCGGCCGCCCAGGCAAAAGCCGATGCTGCCGATTTTATCGGCCTTCACCAGCGGCTGGGCCGTCAGCCAGGTGTGGGCGGCGTGCAGGTCGGCCGTCAGGTCGTCGTTGTTGATGGCGCTGTAGTGCGGCATGGCTTCGGTGCCAAAGTTGGCGTAGTCGATTTCCAGGCCCGGCGCGGCGGTGCGGTGGTAAAGCTCGGGGGCCACCACGGCGTAGCCGGCGGCCGCCAGCCGGTCGGCCACGCTGCGAATGTGGTGGTTCACGCCGAAAGCCTCTTGCAGCAGGATGATGCCGGGCACCGGGCCGGTGCCGTCGGGAAAGGCCACGTAGGCGCGCATTTCGGTGCCGTCGGCTACCGAGAGGGTCACAAAATTCTGGTCGCTCATTGTTACGGAGTTGTAGTTGGTTCGGCCCTAAACAGCCGGGCGGACAATTGTTCATCGGGCCGCGTCTGGGCGGCAGCAAACTGTAAGGGTAGGTTGCCGGTTCCGCTTCGTTGAACAGCGGCCGATGCTCGGGCAGCTTTCGCGCCCAAACTGGCCGCTTGCTACTCCGCGTTTCATCATACAGTCTTCCGCCCCCCCAATCCGCCTCAACGTGCTCGATTAGTCGCCCATTCGGCCGGGCAGCACGCCCCGCGAGGCCCTGCTCGAAACCGTGCAGCTGGCCCGCCTAGCCGACCGCCTCGGCTACACCCGCTTCTGGGTGAGCGAGCACCACAACACCCCCACGCTGGCCGGCTCCACGCCCGAGGTGCTCATTGCCCACCTCTGCAGCCAGACCAGCCGCATCCGCCGGGGCGAGCGCGGCACCTTCCCCACGGCGGCCGAAGTGGCGGCCTACCAGTTCACGACCGAGGATAAAGCGCATCTCTCCTTCAACCGCAACCGGGTGGTGAGCGGCACGCCCGGCCAGGTACACGCCCAGCTCACCGAGCTGGCGGCCGAGTACGGCGTCGATGAAATCACGGCCGTCACCATCACCGCCCGCTTCGAGGACCGGGTGCGCTCCTACGAGCTGCTAGCCGAAGCTTTCGAGCTCGACCCGGTTGCGGCCGCGCGGGAGCACATGCTGGCATAAGCTGACGCGGCTTGCGCCAAACCAAAACAGGCAGCCCTTGGACTGCCTGTTTTGGTTTGGCTAACGAGCGGGGTTACTGCGCGCTGTTTTCCAGGTGCAGCAGCTGCGCCTCAATCTGGTCGGCGTAGGAATTAATCTGGTCGAGGCCGGTGCGGGCTTCCTCAATCTGGCCGCGCTGGTAGCGGGTGGCCAGGTCCTGGCCGGTGCGCAGCATTTGCTGCACGGTGCGCTCCAGCGTCTGCACGGCGGGCAGGTGGCCCAGCTCGGGCCGCAGCGAGGTCTGAATCCACTGGCCCAGCGCGTTTTCGGCGTAGGAAAATAGGGATGGTTCGGCCTCGCGCACGCCGTAGAGTACCGAGCGGAGCCGCGACTTATAGAGCACCTGCTTCACGCGGGCCTGCTGAAAGTCGAAAGAAGTGAGCGGCATGCCGGGGCTAGAAAAGGTCGGGCGGAAATTGACTGTAAAGATACGCCCGTTTTAGGCAGTAGCCGCTTCATCGAGGGCCTGTGTGGAAGCACCCCGCACTTTTTCGAGGGTCTGGCGGGCGTGTACCAAATCGGTTACTTCGAAGGCGAACACCAGGATGCCCGCTGGCTGGCCGTTTTCGCGGAACTGCTGGTAGGTAAAATTGAAATACGAGTCGCGCGGGGCTTGGCCGGCGTCGCGCTCCAGCTGCAAGGGCAGCTCCTGCGCGTGGAAGGTTTCGCCGGTGCGATAGACGTTATCGAGCAGCTCGATAATTCCCTGGTCTTTGATTTCGGGTAGGGCCTCGGCCACGGTGCGCCCCACCAGCTGCCGGTGCGGAAACACCTGCTGGTACATTGGGTTCACGAACTCGTAGTGGTGCTCGGGCCCGCGCAGAATGCAGATGATGGCCGGGGCCTGAATGAACAGGTTTTGGTAGGTTGCGCGCTGGGTTTCGGCGCGCTGGTAGATGGCGTAGGCCTGGTCGGCCAGGGCCGCCTGCTGCTCGTTGGAGCTGAGCAGCTCCTGCACCATCTGGCGCTGCTCGTGAATGTCGCTGGCGGCACCCACCCACATGGTGATGTTGCCAGCGGCATCGCGCCGGGGCGAGTTGCGGATGAGCAGCCAGCGAAACTGGCCATCGTGGCGCAGCAGGCGGTACTCGTACTGATAAGGGGTGCCTTCGGCCAGGGCTTTGGCCCAGCCCTGCAACAGGCCGGTGCGGTCGTCGGGGTGGGTTATCTCGTTCCAGTCGATGGCCTGCATTTGCTGTTGGGTTTTGCCCGTGAACTCCAGCCAGCGGTTGTTGAAGTAATCGGGAGTGCCATCAGGGCGGTTGGTCCACACCAGCACGGGCAGGCTTTCCATCATAAACTCGGTGCGCTGCCGGGCTTCGTCGAGGGCCTGTTGGGCCTGGGCGGCGGCCTGCGAGGCTTGGTGAGTCGCCGTCACATCCTGCGGAATCTGCAGGATGTATTGCAGCGTGCCGTCGGACTTCAGAATGGGGTAATGGGTAACTTGCCAGTACCGTTCCTCAATGCCGCCGCCCAGCTCGGCGGGGCGCTCCAGGTCGTAGCGCAGCAGGGGCATAGAATCGGGCCGCAGGGTGCGGCGCACCTGCTCGTGCGAGGCATTCAGGTCGCGCTGGCTTTCCGGGGCCGAGGGGTAGGCCTCGAAAATATTGCGGCCCACGGCCTGCGCGCGCGCCAGCAGCGAGGCTTCCACGTGCTGGTCGGAGTTGTCGAGCACGGTGCCGTCGGGGGCTAGCAGCAGGTAGGAGCCCGGTAGCGCCCGAAACAGCGCGTTGTAATCGACGAGAGAAAGCGAGTCAGCCATGAAGAAAATAGATGATGCGACGAAGAAAGCCGGAGGCGGATGGGGACAATATGAAGCTTCGGATGACGATTTTTACGGTACGTAAAGGGGCCCGGTAGCGGTTGCAGGCGGCGGCGGTGGCGTGCAGTGAAGCCTGACGTCAGGACGCGGGTGCTGCCTGCTTTGCCGCTTCGCCGGCCGCGAAATGACGTAGGCGGTAGCAGTTCATGGC